>DAWBVG010000030.1:0-4142 GCA_052279865.1 Muribaculaceae bacterium | reverse complement strand
GCGAGTTGAGAAAGGAGAAACCTGTCGGTTTCGACTGACGAAACTTGGCGGAAGCAGCCAAAAAGAACCTCAAAATTTCCGAAAGAATCTCTATAATATTTTTTTTCGTAATAATTTAAACAGTTTCTTAATAGAGTGTTATGCTTTTTCCTTCAATCGTATATCTGATTCCGGCAACCGTGCAAATATTGTCAATGATTTCTGTTATGCTTTGTTCATCGCTTGAGAAGTTGCCGTAAATGCGACGATTCCTGAGATCTTCCTGTTTTATTGTTATGCTGACACCATATCGGCGTTCAAGATTTTTGGCAATATCTGTCAGTTTCTCTTCATCAAAAAGCAACGTGCCGATGGTCCATTGTGTAGATGCCGTCGCATCTGTTTTATCAATCCTTACGCTCCCGTCACGCTTGTCAAACACAAGGCGTTCGTCGGGTATAAGATTGCTTTGTGTTTTGTTGCCATCGAGCATAACCTTTACTTCTCCTTCAATGAGCGTTACAATCGCTGTGTCATCGTTGTTATAATTGCGGATATTGAAAACTGTGCCTACATCCTGAATTTTCATCTCTCCTGATCTCACCGTTAATGGCATTTCTTCGTTATGATTCACCTTGAAACAGGCTTCACCATTCAGGATTATATTGCGGTTCTCAATGCCGTAACTTTGTGAATACACCATTCGTGTGCCTGCATTAAGTTGCACTTCAGTGCTGTCAGGAAGCAATACATTTGTTCGTGCCCCCATTGGCACTTGAACCACAACGTCAGTCCATGTGTGAGGAGTAGGGGAGTTTTTGCCGATCATGAATGATGTTGCCCCTAATATTACAGCGCATACTGCGGCTGCGGAGTATTTTATCCATCCCTTATACTTGTTTCGTAAATTATTTCTACTGCCCGGCGCTTGTGATGAGTTTATTCGGTTCCAAAATTCTTCATAAGCTTTTTCTGCGTCAAATTCATATTCTGAATCACAGACAACAGAGAACCACAAATCTTTCATATCGGTAAAATAGTTGCGGTTCTCCTCAGATTGCGAGAGCCACTGTCTCAAATCTTCCATTTCTCCGGGTTGCATGTTCCCCGTGAGGAAATCAATAACCAAATATTGACCTCTGTCATCGCTTGTCATACCGTTATGTCTATTTTTTTAAATATGTTTCAAGTTCTTTCCTCAGATGAGCCAACGCCTGTTTTATATGATATTTCACGGTGTTGACAGATATACCGAGTTTTTCAGATATTTCAACATAAGTCATTTCATGGAAACGGCTTAGCATAAAGACTCTTCTTGAATCAATGGGAATTGTTCGAATCGCAGCTTTTACTTTTTCTTCAAGCTCTGCTTCCAGCAGGGTGCCCAATGGCAGTCCGCTCTCAACTTTCATGAGTCGGGCAGTGTCGTCAAGTTCAGAAAAATTGACTTCCGGATGTTTGCTCTGACTCAACAGATAGTTTAGACATCGATAACGCACAGCTGTTGACAGATACTTGCGTAAGGAGACTTTTATATCCAGGTTTTCACGGATAGAATAGAGATTCACCATCACTTCGCTTACGATTTCTTCGGCAAGAAATGTATCGTTGGTATAATTGTATGCGATTCCGCAAAGAAGTGAGTAATGTTTCTCGTATAGTTGCCTGTACGCATTCTCCTTCCCCGCCTTCAAAGCTTTGATTAATTGTTGATCATTGGAGCGCATGCGTAAAGATAATAAGATAATTACTAACGAAGGGGAGACAGCCCCCTGCTCCCCTTCGTGACCGATCTTTATATTATCCTGTAGAATTATTTAATTACAACTTTGAGAGTTTTTTTACCTGCTTTGGCGATATAGATGCCGGCAGGCATTCCTTCTGTTGCCAGAATATTGTCGGAAGTCTTTGTAACCATCATGCCTCCGGCATTATAAAGTTCAATGCCTTCGCTTCCGGTTGTGTTGATTGTCTTGTCGCCAACAATGATCTGATTGTTGTCTGTGCCATATATGTCTGAAATTCCGCTTCCTGAGCCTTTGGGGGTGTAGAGATAGAAGGCATCAATACAGTATTTGGCTTTGTCGCATTTTTCTGCAGACGCATTTGCTCCGTCCTGTCCTGTCGGCGGTTCAAACCCCATCATCTCTTCCATTGTTGCGCTGTTTGTGAATCTTGTGTAATCGAGAGGCATCTCAAATTCCTCTTCCATAAGCGCGGCTATTTCTCCATATGTCATGTCGAATGCAACCCATTTGCCAGCCTGAAGAGAACCTACTATCGGAAGAGTGGCATCCATGTTATTAGGATCAGAACATAGATTTACCTGGGCAGCGCCTGCATCGGCACCATCTTTCTTAAGAAAATGAATTTTTACTCTTGAATCACTTAGAATCTGCGAATCTGTCCATAAAGCGACATGTATGTGGGTATCCTTATTGATATGACTGAAATCGCGTGCTCCTCCTTTATTTTTAACGTATGTTCCTGCCCACCACTGGCAATTTGAACCTAAAATTTCAAATGAGCCGTAGCTGTCGTTGTTATCAAGTCCGGGAACCGAATATGAACTTGTCCATGTAGCATTTCCCCCTCCTTCAATTGCTGTTGTTGCGTCAGTTCCACACCTGTAATTGTTAAGAGTAATGCCTTCGGCATTTTTGATAGACTGAAGAGCATCTTCGCTGAGAACGAATACATCGAAGATTCCGTTTCCTCCGCACTTCTCAATAGCTTCTGTGACACCGCTATTTGCAGTTTCCTTCACATTGTCGGCTGCCAAAGATGTCCCGCTGAATGCGAGCATGGCAGCGCATAGAAAAGTAAAATTTTTCATGTTACCTGTTTTAAGTTGTTTATTGATGTTCTATATTAGATAGACAGAATATGTCTCAAGAAGGGTAGTATAATTGATTAAAATTTTAGTCAATTATACTACCTGTTTTCTTATTTTATAGTGCAATTTTCATTGTCTTCTTTCCGGCTTTGACAATGTAAATACCTTTGGGAAGATTTTCGATTGAAAGAATGTTATCATAAACTTTTTCAACAATGAGTCCCGAGGCGTTATAAAGTTCAATACCCTCGTGACCTGTGGTGCTGATGGTCCTGTTCCCTATTAATATCTGGTCACAATTCTCTGAAACATCCGCCACTCCTGTTGGAACTGTTGTGGGAGTATAGAAATATAAGGCATCGATGGCAAATCTGGCTGCATGACCCTTTTCGGTATTCCCTCCATTCCCATCTTGTCCTGCTGGCGGTTCAAATCCCATTGTCTCAACAAGTTTGGAATTATTATCTTGATATCTGCTGTAATCTAATGTCATTCCCTTGTCTGCCATCAAATTTTCAATGTCTCCGTATGTCATATCCATTGCCACCCATTTCTCCGGTTGCAATGCTCCTGCTGTAGGAAGTTTTCCAGTTTTAGAGGCATCGGAACAAAGATAGACTTGTGGGGCATTGTCGTCCTTTCCATCTTTTTTGAGAAAATGAACTTTTACTATTGAATCACTGAGGATTTGGGAGTCTGTCCAAAGTGCGACATGAATGTGCGTATCCTTGTTGATGTGAGTGAAATCTCGTGATCCGGCAGTAGCATTGTTTTTTATATACATTCCTGCCCACCATTCATTTTTTCCACCATTAATTCTTGACAGGACATACTGGTCATTATTATCAAGCCCATCAATCTTATGATCAATAGATTCGATGTTTCCTCCTCGGAAGATTGTTGTATTTTGATCCTTGTCAAGCCGATAATCGTTAACTGTTATACCACTATTTTGTTTAAGCATGTCAAGAGATTTATCGCTAAGGATATATACATCAAAGACTCCGTTTCCATTGCATTTTTGGATGGCATTCGAGACTCCTGCATCGGTCGCTTCCGATACATAGTCATTGGCAGCAACTGTGCCACACATAGTTAGTATTGTGGCACAAAAGAAAGTAAAATTTTTCATGTTACTTGTTTTAAGTTGTTTTAATTAAAGTTTAGATATCCTTTAAATGGAATTTAAATCGTTTACATATTAAAGACAGAGGATTCAATGTAGAGGGTAGTGGTTAAACTTTTATTTATCTGTTGCGAAAGGAGCCACAGGAATACCGTGTGGGCTGTAAAGGTTGCCGTTAGGGAAGTCTGCCCAGTTATAGCG
>DAWBVG010000029.1:0-5687 GCA_052279865.1 Muribaculaceae bacterium | reverse complement strand
CATATCCTTCCATATGTCTGTTAGCAATCGATCTCGATATTCATTTGTTTTGATTTCAGGATTATCAAGAACATATTGAAAATTCCTTACAAGACAGGAGTATGATATCAATCTCATTTCCTGCGTGTATCTCTCTTTCTCAATATTTAAACCTTTAATACTTTCTTTTATTTCTTTACTATAGACGTCCCTTTCTTTTATTAACTTTTCCTTTATGTAAGATTCAAGGGCCTTAATTCTTTGTTCTGCTCTTTCTTCACGATCCCTATCTGATCTATATAGTTTTATCTGCAACGCAATCGGCACAAAAACTCCAATGATAGCCATTATTCCCAACCAGAATCCTAACCATCCATTCATTTTATTAATGAGATTATTAGACTCCTGCCGAAGATCCTGAGCCATAGCATCCTGACGTTGCATCACAATTTTTTGACCTTCAATTATTTTATCAATATTGCTAAGAGGTAATATATACACATTCTTAATTGTATCATTCCTAGTTGTATCATTCTTAATCATATCAATTCCAGTTGTTCTTTTAATGATTACAACATCAGATATTTTCCCTACTCGTAGTAAACTATCCATACGCGCTTCTTCAAGATACATTGAAACCGTGTTCTTATACCATTGAGCATTATATTCATTACATGCAGATTCGCAAAAAACAGTTTTATAGAACACATGTCCACACGACCAGACTGCCAACACCGAAATGATAATCACAGCAAATGCTATAACATTCACTTTGCTATCATATTTACTTTTCTTCTTTGCACCCATATTTGCCTCAGTTTTCCCTTACCTTATTTCATCTGCAAGCAAAATATACTCTATATTATTTTCTGTATTATTGTCTTTATCTGATGTTAATACCCTTATATTTTTTTTATCAGTCTGCATCTCATGATAATCATACAAACGACCCAAGTATGAATTTTCAGAACCGGAATGTAATGTTATTCCATGACTCACTTGCCCAGCTATAAGATCATCTTGCGTAAAGAATATTATCTGAAGTTTATAGCGTGGATCATTTATAATGAAATCATGTTCTTCCATAAGCTTTTTAATATACTCTTTAAGATTCATACGACTTTCAAAATCACTTGAATCAAACACATCATCAATTATAAATGGATAATTAATATTATATATTCCTTTAGCCGCACAACTGAGAAGCATTTTTATAGATACACAGAAAAGTCTATACTTAAATGTATTAAAATATGAGCGAGGTGACACTGGTGTTCTATCCGGATTTAAACTATAATCTCCCCCGCTTGACATTACATGAACTTTAAAACTAAGAAACGAATGACCTTCCCATTCATATCCTGCCAGTGCAAGTTTTGAATTTATATCATCGGCAGTAAGTGGAGAAAATTTATATTCTATGTCAAGGGCATCATTATCAATCTCAAAGTATCCACTCAATTGATTCTTTAACGATTCTTTGAAAATTTCAAGCCAAGATTCAATTATTTTTTTGAGTCTATTCTCTATGAAATTTATTAATTCATAAAAATAAGCAATTGTATTTTCGTAACTACCATTAGAATAAATTATAGACAAATAGTCACTATGATAGTTTTCAAAACTTTCAATATTTACAAAATTATCGCAATATATCTTAATTTGTTTTTCAAGAAGATTGTTATAACATGGACCATCTTCTTCTTGCTCATCAATAATATTTTCTATCTCTTCTAATTCATTCAAAAGACGGGAAACAAAACTTGCGAAATCATTTAATTCCTTGTTTTCGCTTCCAAAGTCCTTAGGAATACTATTCCTTTTTAATTTTCTTAAAATACTTCGCACAATGTTTCCACTATCTTCAAATTTTTTACGTATTTCTGCAGAATACCAATCCTTAGTAATAAAGGATTTCAGCCCCTTATTTATAATCTTGATTATCTCTAAAAACAATTTCTTATCATTCTGAGAAAAACCAGCTAAATTATCTATCAAACTTGCAAGATGATATAAATCACTCTTTTTTAACGATTCAAAATTAATCTTAGTCACTCCTGACAATACCCCTAACTTAAGACGCAACAATGGTTCGTCATTTTTTTCTCCTTTATATATGGAATTCCATCTGATATAGCTTCTATGATCAACCTCAAAATTATATGTCATGTAGTATAGAAGTTGCAGACATTCCCAAAAGTCTTTCATTCCAAGCTGTTCTATTATATATTCAGAATAATCAGAACATTTTTCCAAATATCTTACATCATATTCGGAACAATAGAATGCATCACTAACTCTTCTTATAGGTGGATTACCGACCCTTCCAAGACCTTCTATACTGATGTTGCCACATAATGTGTCAACTACAATACTTGCATCATAAATCTTCCCTTTCCCTTCTAAGGTATGATGACGTAAAAAATCAGATGAATCCATCTCCACTCCTCCCAGAGCATCAGGCACCTGACCTATATTTAATGTATATCCTCTTACTTTTGCTGAATTTATATCGCCAATTCCCGCATATTCCAATGCGGCATATATAGAAGTCTTGCCGATCCCATTAGATCCTAAAAACACAGAAGAGACAGGCAGAGTAGGCCTTTCATCCTTATATAGAGATAATCCAAAATATCTTTTATCTTGCGCTTCCGGATATTTCTTTATGTTTTTCAAGGCTATATTAAGAATCCTTGCATCTCGAAATGAAGGTACCACTTTAACAGGATCATCTTCTCCGATATCCTCACGAATTTTCGCAGAACCAATCCATGCAACTATCCGATCTCGTCCCCAAACCCGGTGATTACCACTTCTTACAATATCATACAACCGCCGAGCTACAAGATTACCCTTAAGATCTCCTATAATTCCAGACCTAAGTTCAGACATAAAAAGATCCTTTATGGCAGACAATTGCAAATCAGACATAAAGTTTTTAATTAAAGAAATAGTCTTAACTCAATTCTATTGAATTTGAACCGCACAAAAAGAATCTACGAAAATACTCTCTACCATCACTTCCTCTTATCATTTCATATTTTGGAGAGATACAACTCTCATCGATTCTTTTATCAATCCATTTATTTATTTTTTCTTCGAGTAAAGGATCATTATAATGAAATATATTCAAATGAACCCGTAAGGAATCATATGTTTCTCCTATGAGATGATGCCCTATAAGATTACGGAATGGCACATGATTATATAAAGGTCCAGAAAAATACGAAACACCATATATTTCGTCAAGATTCTTATCAACTCCGGCTTCCGGGCTCATAGACATTACAACGTTTCTGGCATATATTCCCTTAAGAGTGGGAGGATTTATATAAATAGGTAAAGCAACAGACGGTTCATTTAAAGTAACATAATCATTCCCTTGCAATAATTCATTCAGTGGACCAACGAGTTCATTTGCAAGTTCATTACCTAAGATAAGAGCAACGTCAGAGACATCTATGTGCATCTCGATATTATCGGGCAATACATATTTCTTATTTCGAATAAATGTTGATAAAGACAGAAGATAATTTACCCAAACTATCATGAGACTTTTCTTTCTCACGTATAGCGAAGCTGGCAACAAATCTTCCGACTCATATCTTTGTTGTGATTCCATATTTTCAGAGATTCCAACCCTATCTATTACCAACTCAAGCACACGCTTATATGTGTCTCCCAAAAAGTCTTTCTTTTCAAGACTATCTAATGCAATCGAATGAGGTGCAATAATTTCAAGAACTGACTTATCACCCTTGTTAAAAATACGAATCTTTGCAATATCATTTCCGCTATCACCTAATCTCTCACTATCAAGCAACAATGTATATGATTCCAATGATTCAGGCATCATATCTGACTTTATTTCATATTGACGCCATGTCGAAGCTGCATTATTTTTTATAAATTCTTTTATTTCAAAATATGGAAGTGATACGCGAACAATCGGAAATTCTATATCAACTGGCAAGGAAGAAGAATAGATACATTTCGATATTTCCCTAAGAGATTTTTTTAATTCTTCAAATGATCTTCCTTCCGTAGAATATACATCCTTTTCAACATAGTCCTTAACAAGTGATCCAGAATCACTTCTAAATAACGATGCATACATCGGTTTCTTGCCAGAAGCAACCATCCATTCCCGACACACACGATTAGCAGTGCCACCAAATATTATAGCGTCATCAACTATTATACCATCTACATTCTCTTCTTCATTTTTTTTCTCACATGACTCATAAAAAATAATAGGGATAGCATATTCTGTTGTCAACTCTACGTTTTTAATGTCGAGATTAGACACAAGTTTTTTAGATTCTTCAGATGGTTGTTCTTTTCTTAACCATTCGAAAAAACGTGGCATCTTACGAGAAAGGGCAATTATATACACTTTCTTCCCCACAGCGATAGATTTCTCTATCTCAGCAGACAACGAGACACACCATTTATTGACTTCGTCAATAAAATCCGGATTCAATTGCATTGAGAACTTGCAGATTAGAGGTTTATGAGGCAGCGAGGAAAGAATTAATTTTCAGCCATCAAAATTACTAAATTATCTTACCAATCACAAATAAAAAACAAATTTTTCGATAAAATTTCTGACATTTAATGCATTTAAGGTGCATATTGCTTCCATTTCATTACAAATTATTGTTTCTGATAGAGAGTATACTATTTACATCAATTACCAATGAAATTTCGCGGGATATTTCACTTGAATGAACTGAAATCCTCCATCCAAATCAAACTCTTCAAACACCTTGACCTTTGATGAAGATCCGGGAGTATGACTAAACCCTTGCATTGACTGTATAGCTTTATTGGAGTTCTTTATATTTCTTTCTCTCCAACCGAAAATCGCGGATTTTTCGCGATATTGTTCAATGTATACCCATAGAGCCGGATTAGAATTATTTATTATATTATGCCAAACCTGACGCATTTGCTCTCGCGCGATTGCCCGTTTACCAATCCGGTTTAAAAACTTGTTATAATCTACATATTTCGATATCGAGCATGTCAGTTCACATAATGCAAAGCGTTTGCGATCTTCAGATGAATCAAAAGCAAGATAGTCACATTTCTTTCCCTCTCCTGAAGATCTCCATCTGTCAAAATTCACAATAGTCAATGGAGCATCACTCTTGATAAACAGAAGGGTTTGATCGCAATCATAATCACAGGATGGCACACGACTTGATCCGATGCATGTCTTATCGTCACGCAGTGAAATTACACCTTCCTTTTCTTCTGTAAATCCACTTATATCACATGCATCTGGAAAGGCGTTTTGAAGCAATCTCAAGCAATTTGTATCCATGACTCTCTAAATCAATGAATCATACTCTTCCATTATTGCTTCCATTTGCTCGGTAAGGTCTTGCGTATCTATAAATTCTTTACCATTCTCATCAACTGCCTTCAATGTCTGCAACCTGCCGTCATGCAAACGATAAACAGCAAGATCCTCCGGAGCGACATGGGCTCTACCTGCTTTATTTTGATGTAGCAAAACATTAAGATAGTTCACTATATACGGGCTATGAGTCGCCATCATCAGCTTGATGTTCCTGTCGGAAGACTTTTCATCAAAACTTATTCTTACAAGATCTTCTATCAGACGGCATTGAGCGTCAGGAAACAGATTAAGCTCAGGTTCTTCTATATGTATCTGAACCATACGCTTCATATCGGTT
>DAWBVG010000028.1:0-4545 GCA_052279865.1 Muribaculaceae bacterium | reverse complement strand
TTGCCAGATTTTGATTCCTTCATGCCTTCCCTAAACGTTTATACTTCCTTTCTCCCTGCGCGCAATCCTCTTGATGTGACTCTTGATGCAAATGTGGCTTTGGAATCTGTGGATATTGACCGCCTTGAAGCATCATTGCGCGATGTGATGTCGCTGCATGCTGAAGGTTATGCAGATAATCCTCTTGATATAAAGAAGCTGGAAGCGGAAGTTGATTTCAACGGACGCATTTCCGACCCGCGTCTTATCAATAAGTTTATGGGTGAATCGGAAATAAAAGTTCCGGCGTTTCATATAGAAGGCACAGCGACAGCCATGCGCGAGAATTATGGGGCTGATTTCACCCTTACGAGCACTGCCGGGAATGCCTCTGGAACCGGACATGTGGGGTTGAATTCGGAAAAATATAATATAGATGCCGAGGTCGACGGTCTCGATGTGGGTTATTTCATGCCTTCCCTTGGCATCGGAAGTGTCACTGCTTCAGTTCAGGCAGAAGGAGCGGGCTTCAATCCTTTGAGTGGCAAGGCTGTGACCGATGCCCGGCTGAGGGTCAATTCTATTGAATACAACAAGCGTGTGTTTCGCGATATTCGTGCGGATGTGGTGTTGAGACCCGACAATAATTTCGATATCTATGCCGTGTCTGCAAATGATGGTTTAAATCTTGAGATAGAAGGTAACGGTTCGATTCATCCTGATGATTACGTGTTTGATCTGGCTGCTCATATTCGCGATCTTGACCTCCATAAGATCGGTATGTCTCCGGAGATGAGCAACGGGAAAGGCACAATTTATATCAACGGCACTGCGAGTCCCGACAGATGGCTGTATGCTGCTGATCTCAAGCTTGTGGATTTCGATTGGAATCTTCCGAACCAGTATATACACCTTCCGGGGGGCCTTACCGCCCGCATAGATGCAACAGAGACATCAACCTCTGCGGATATTGATTCTTATATGACCTCACTGGCATTCAGGAGTCCGTCAGGACTGAAGATGCTCGTTGACGGAATGACAAAAGCTACGGATGAGATAATGACGCAGGTAAAGAGAAGGGACCTGCAGATGGACAGTATCAGCGCTGTGCTTCCACCGTTCACTCTTTCCCTCAACGCATCCGGACGCGGTTTGCTCAACCAGTTCCTGGTTCCATCCGGCATGAATCTTGACACTATCTATGGCTCGATAAGTAAGGATTCCCTTTTTCACGGCAATATTGCCGCCCGCAGGTTCACCTCTGGTTCAATAAATATCGATACGCTTGATCTTGCGCTCAAGGAGCGCCGCAATCTGCTCGATTATAAGATACATATGGGTAATCGTCCCGGCACGATGGATGAGTTCGCACAGGTGAATCTTAACGGATATCTTGGCAGCAACCGTCTTGGAGCTTTCCTTACCCAACATAATCTTCAGGGGAAGATGGGTTATCGTATCGGTCTGACAGCAGCGGTGCAGGATTCCACTGTGTCAGTTCACTTCACTCCGCTGAAATCAACCATAGCGTATCTTCCCTGGACGCTTAACGACGACAACTATATTGACTACAATCTGAGCAATATGAAGGTGGAGGCTAATTTGCAGGCAAGCAGTTCGGAAAGCAGCATCCTGCTCCGCACAGAGCCTACATCTTCAGGAAATAATGAACTTCACATGAAGCTTGACAACATCAAGATCGAAGATTTCTTGAGCATGTCGCTTTTCGCACCTCCGATCACGGGTGCCGTCAATTCCGATATCCATGTGCTTTACGACGGCTCCACGCTTTCAGGCAGCGGAACGCTTGGAGTGCGCCAGCTTACCTATGAAAAGAATAAGCTGGGAGATTTCGATCTGAACCTTAAAGCCGGGATGGCTCATGACGGCAGCACGGATGTCACGGCATCAATGCTCGTGAACGGAGAACCGGCAATAGCGGCTTATGCCAATCTTAAGAATGATTCCGTCGGTGGGCTGATTCCTGACAGTATCGGTGTGCGCCTGACAGAGTTTCCTCTTAAACTCGCCAATCCATTCCTTGGCGATATGGCAACGCTTGCCGGTAGGCTGAACGGCGCCATGAAGATGGACGGATCGTTTGCGAAGCCTATTTTCAACGGTGCAATATCTTTTGCCGATGCGTCAGTCTATATTCCTATGGCAGGATGCAAGCTTGGATTCGACACTGTGCCTGTAGGAGTTGTTAACAGTGTTGTGGATTTTGATCAGTTTGATATATATGGAGTGAATAGCAACCCGATAACGATAGATGGTTCGGTAGATGCATCCTCTTTCAGCAACATTTTGTTAAATCTGGGTGTTAATGCCAGGAATTGTCAGCTTATAAAAAGTGACAGCCGTTCGAAGGCTGACCTTTTCGGAAAACTTTTCGTCAATCTTGATGGATCAGTGAAAGGATCTCTAAGCATGATGGACGTAAAGGCTAATCTTGATATTCTCGGCACAACTGATGTGACCTACAGGCTGAATATGGCTCCTTCTGAAATAACGGGAGGGTCTTCAGACAATGTGGTTAAGTTTGTAAATTTCAATGACACGACGCAGGTTGTCAAAGCAGATTCCGTGGCTCAGACATCTGCCATGAGAATAAGGGCAGCATTGACTATTTCTCCCGGAACACAGGCGGTAGTGCTCCTCTCTCCCAACGGCACCGACAAAGTGCAGCTGCAACCAACCGCTAATCTGAATTATTTCCAGAACTATATGGGAGACATGAGGCTTAACGGAACCCTCACTCTCGGGAACGGTTTTGCAAGATACAAGATTCCGTTGATTGGAGAGAAAATGTTTACTTTCAATCCATCAAGTCAAGTGACTTGGAACGGAGACGTGATGAATCCAAAACTCAGTATTACTGCCACAGATGAGATGAAGGCAAATGTGGCTCAGGGATCCAACAGCCGGCTTGTCAATTTCCTGGTGACACTAAATGCTACCGGTTCTCTCAGCGCACCTAACGTAAGTTTTGATCTTTCTACGGATGACGATCTCAGTCTGCAGAATGAGTTGCAGTCGATGAGTGCCGACCAGCGTCAGACCCAGGCGATGAATCTTCTTCTTACCGGTCAATACACGGGACAGAATATAAAGACTAACGGAGCGTCGACATTGAGCACCAATATGCTCTATGGCTATCTTACCTCAACTCTGAATAAATGGGCTGCCCAGAATATCCGGGGTGTTGACCTCTCATTCGGAGTTGATCAGTATGACAAGATACAGGATGGCGCGAGCTCCACCCAGACCAGCTACAGTTATCAGGTGTCGAAATCATTGTTCAACAACCGTTTCAAGATCCAGGTAGGGGGTAACTATTCCACTGATGCTTCGGCAGATGAGAATCTCAGTCAGAACCTGATCAGTGATATTTCTGCTGAATATGTATTGAAGCAGACAGAGACTGTAAATATGTCGGTGCGGCTCTTCCGTCACACCGGATTTGAGAGTATTCTTGAAGGAGAAATCACAGAGACCGGTGCCGGCTTTGTGTTGAAACGGAAACTTAATAACCTCCTGCATATTTTCCGCTTTGGCAGCGGCAGGAAAAAGGAGAGAAACGACACTACCGCAGTGAAAGAAACTGCGTTGCCGGCAGATGCCACAACCAAGGATAATTCTGCCACAATAAGAAAGGAGGAGGGAAATGAATAAGAGAAACAATGTGTTGTCTATGGGAAGATTTTTGCATATTCTTGCCGTAATCCTCGCTATGGTGACAGTCTCGGGATGTTCTACAACTTCAAAGCTTGAGGATGGCGAGATTCTATACAATGGCATGAAGCTTAATGTGAAGGCTGCAGATGGAGATAAGGTACCTTCGGAAATGAAGTCAGATATGGCTACAGCTGTAAATGTGAAGCCTAACAATCCATGGCCTTTTATAAGCCCATATATACGAAATCCATTTCCTTTAGGATTATGGGTGTACAACCATATGAATGATTCCGCCGGCGGACTGAAAGGCTGGATTTATAACAAGCTGGTGGAGCAGCCTGTGCTTGTGACTGATGCACGTCCCGCCACACGTGTCAAGATGCTTGAATCGATACTGGATGACAACGGATATTTCGGTTCAAAGGTTTCATATTCATTGCAAAGCGGCAAAAATCCTAAAAAGGCAAAGATAATATATGATGCGGACCTTCCGGCTCCCTATCTGATCGACAGCATAGAGTATATCAATGACGGAACAAAACTCGGTTTCCTTATTGATACGATTTCCAAGCGAAGCAAATATCTGGTAAAAGGGGAGAGGTTTTGCGTGGATTCTCTTGAGGCTGTGCGTACGAAAATTGCCAATACTCTTAGAAACCTTGGATATTACTATTTCCGTCCTGAATATATAGAATATCTTGCCGACAGCATAATCACTCCTCATGCCATCGCGCTTCGGGTATCACTTGCAGACAATATTCCGGAATTGGCGCGCAGGCAATATCGTGTAGGCAACATTTATACATATGTGACGCGTCGAAGCGCAAAGAATCCGGGAACCCCCGATACTATTCCGACAGAGAAGGGAGATCTCATAGTGTATCGTCC
>DAWBVG010000027.1:0-2422 GCA_052279865.1 Muribaculaceae bacterium | reverse complement strand
CCTTGGGACTCTCGGCAATAAACATGCCGGCTTCGGGATGAAGGTCATTCCGAAGTTGAGCTTCGGTGAGGGATGCAAAAACTCTCAGCTCAGGCGCGGATATGTCGGAAACGGGAAGAAGCAAGGGTGGTTAATGGTTAATAATTAATAATTTAGAAGACGAACTGGAGGCGCGCCTGGATGATGTTGACACCGATGCGTTCACATACAGATGAGTTGCGGACATCTGTATAAGAATAACGTAGACGAGCCACCATATATTTGTTGATATAATAATTCAGAGTTACATTCCAGTCATTGGAAATACCTCCGTCGATAGCTGCCGCACGCGTATCTGCATTTGTATAATCATAACCGGCAATAAGTTCAAGCGACTTGGGAGAGGGGAGTGCCAGTGCACCTTCGGCTTCCGAATAGCGATATTGTTTGTCGCCAAAAAGCAGGCAGCGCACCATTCCGTATGTTCCGACAGCATGATATGAAGGTGTTCCGTTATGTCTGGGCACTTTCATATAATAAAACTGCGATTCAAGAGCAAAACGGTCTTTTGCAAGTGTGATTTCCGGTGAAAGCTTCCAATCGCCCACTGCGTTTGTGACTTCCGCTTCCAGCATCGGAACCTTACTGACTGTTGTCGGGAATGATGCGGAAAATGTTCGGAAACCTTCTGACGCTTCCTCGTCACCCATGTCGTTGATCAGTCGGGTATGTGAGGCGGTTTCGTAAGAAATAGATCCACCTATGTGAGCTATTGCTCCCGGTTTTGCTATCGGATGCCATACACCGCGAATCGCACCGCCAGCGCTGACCTTCCCTTGTTCGGTGGAGGTGAGGGTTAAAGATCTACCTCCAACGAATGCCGTGGCGCTCAGAAAGTAAGAAGGATTATAACGTGTGTATCCTATACCTATTTTACGGGTAGTGGTACGGAAAAATGTTTCCGACACCTGAGATATCATGGCAGGTTTATAAGAAGCCGATCCTCCTCCTCGGATACCGAACTGAGGAATAAAGTATCCGAGACGCAGGAAATCCTTTTCTCCAAGACTACGCTGGATATAAACGTCTTTCATTCCGATCTTTCCATAGGAGTAGCCTATTTCAATACGAGCCATCCATTTTGCATACAGGGCTTTTACTCCGGCTCGGATTTCGGGAAGTGAAGCGCCATTACTGAATCCTTCTTTTGAAGGGAAATATAATGCGCCGTCAACGTGCACGCGTCCAATAGGTGTAACGGAAATTTTATCTTGTGCCGACGCAGAAAACAAAGAAGATGAGAGAGAAAGAATTAATAGAAAAGATGATAGGTGTCTAATTCTCATGTTCACGAAAAATATATTTTTAAACAGCTTTTGAAGTTGTCTGAATTAATTTACGTTATCTAAAATTTCTAAAAGAATGTAACCTTTATGGCAATCTTTATTAACCTTTTGGGCATCTTTGCCCGCTTTCATCGGAACCAACCGAGAGGTTGCTTCCTCTTCAATCGGTCAAACCTGCTCCAAAATCTTAATAAATCTTACCATAAAAATTAATTTAGACAACTTCTTAAATTCGTCACAAAGTTAGCAAAAAATTTGGAGGAATATTTAACAAATAGTAAATTTGCAGGTGAAGTTGTCGAAACTTAATTTTTTCTTAACAAAGAAAAAATATAGGATCGGGATTTAAAATGTATTCATCTTAAACCTAATATACACATGGAACAAGAATGCCAGAAGACGTGTCTGCATGACCGTCATGTTGCCTTAGGGGCATTAATGTCGCCTTTCGCCGGATTCGACATGCCTATACAGTATGCCGGTATCACGGAAGAGCACAACGCTGTTCGTCAGCATGTAGGTGTGTTTGACGTAAGCCACATGGGAGAAGTCCGCGTAAGCGGTCCGGATGCCTACAAATTCGTGAGTCATATTTTCGTCAATGACGTTACGGGAGCTCCCGACGGTCAGATCTTCTATGGCATGATGTGCTATGAGAATGGTGGCACTGTGGATGACCTTCTCGTGTATAAAGTAAACGATCAGGAATATTTCCTTGTGATCAATGCTTCCAACATTGATAAGGATGTGGCATGGATCCGTCAGAATGCAGAAGGTTTCGATGTGAAGATTGAAGACCAGAGTCCTTATTATGGTGAAGTTGCCGTGCAGGGACCGGAGGCGGAAGCTGCCATGGAAAATATTCTTGGTATCGATGTCAAGGATATTCCTTTCTATAATTTCAAAACATTTAATCTTGACGGGGAGGAAGTGATCGTTAGCCGCACCGGTTACACCGGTGAGGATGGTTTCGAAGTTTACGGAAGCCATGATTTCACCCGTAAAGTATGGGACAAACTGATGGAAGGTGGTGTGCAGCCTTGCGGTCTCGGTTGCCGCGATACACTCCGTTTCGAAGTCGGTCTTCCTCTTTATGG
>DAWBVG010000026.1:0-3151 GCA_052279865.1 Muribaculaceae bacterium | reverse complement strand
TTGTGGATGGCGGAGTGTCGAGAATTTCACCATCACATTCATATCCTGTGCAGATGCATACTTTGTCGAGACCTGAAAGAACGTCAAAAAGCATCAATGCCCAGTTGTCGATGCCGGAAAGACGGGCAGTGTAGCGAGCCACGACTGCGTCAAACCAACCGATGCGACGCGGACGACCGGTTACTGTGCCATATTCATGACCGCGCTCACGAATCTCATGGGCAATATCACCGAAAAGCTCGGTTGGGAAAGGACCTTCACCTACGCGGGTGCAATATGCTTTGGCAACGCCCAGCACATTGTCAACCCATTTTGGGGAAATGCCGGCACCCACAGGCACGCTGGCAGCGGAAGGTGTAGAGGATGTCACGAAAGGATATGTGCCGTGATCTATGCAGAGCATCATTCCCTGGGCGCCTTCGAAGAGCACCTTGGCATCTGTGAGAAGTGTGTCGTTGATAAGTTTGGATGTGTCGGTGATCATGTGTCCGATCTTGCCGGCGATGTCCATATACTGGTCATAAACCTCCTTGAAATCAAATTCGGGAAGCCCCAGCATCTTGAGCTCGCGGTTCTTCACATCGAGGGCAGCCTGCAGACGTTCTGCGAAATATTCAGGTTCGAGAAGATCTCCCATGCGCAGACCGATGCGGCTATATTTGTCGGAGTAAGCCGGTCCGATACCCTTCTTTGTTGTGCCGATGAGAGATTTTCCCTTCATGTTCTCATAAGCGCCATCAAGGGCTGAATGCCAGGGCATCACCATAGCTGCGCGGTTGGAAATGAATAGCTGATAGTCTGTGATTCCCTGCTGGTGCAGACGATCAAGCTCAGCTATCACAGACACGGGATTTACTACCATTCCATTTGCCATCACATTGATGGTCTTGGGGTTGAAGATACCCGAAGGTATGCTCTGGAGAGAATATTTTTTTCCGTCGAACACTACGGAATGGCCGGCGTTATTACCGCCCTGATAACGAACCACCATATCGGCGCGACATGCGAAGTAGTCGGTCATTTTTCCCTTTCCTTCGTCGCCCCACTGCGATCCGATAACAACTAATCGTTCAGACATTTCCTTTATTTTAATGTTTAATTTTAAATGTGTAATGTGTAATGAATGCTGAGAGGTATAGTGTTTAATGCGCAATGTGGCAGGCGGATGCCTAATTAAACATTACACATTAAACATTACACATTATTTCAAGCCGTTGCGCTCGTAGATATAGTCAACATTCTTCATATAATAGTCGAGGGTGAAGCAGCCGTCAAGCTCCTCTTCGGTGAGGGCACCCATAACCACGGGATTCTGTTTCAACAGATCGTGATAGTTGGCACCTGTTGCCATTGCCTGCATCGCAACGGGCTGAACAGTGTCGTAAGCCTGTTCGCGCACGAAACCTTTCTCGATAAGGGCGTTCATCACGCGTTGCGCGAAGATCACGCCGTTGGTGAGATAGATGTTTGATTTCATTCTGTCTTCAAACACCACGAGGTTTTCGAGAATACCCATCATTCTGTTGAGCATGTAATCAAGAAGGATGGTGGCATCGGGCATAAGAATGCGTTCTGTTGCAGAATGAGAGATATCGCGTTCGTGCCAGAGAGCCACGTTATCGTAGGTAGTTACCATGTATCCGCGAAGCACGCGTGCGCAGCCGCACATGTTCTCGCTTGAAATCGGGTTGCGTTTGTGGGGCATCGCGCTTGAACCTTTCTGACCTTTGCCGAAGGATTCCTCCACTTCGTGCACTTCAGTGCGCTGAAGGTTACGGATTTCGAGAGCCATCTGCTCTATGCTTGCGCCGATGAGAGCCAGAGTTGCCATATAGTAAGCGTGGCGATCGCGCTGAATAACCTGTGTGGAGATATCGGATGACGCTATGCCGAGTTTTTCGCAGACATAATCCTGCACGAAGGGAGGGATGTTTGCGAAATTACCGACAGCACCGCTGATCTTGCCTACTTCAACACCACGGGCTGCTGCGCGGAAACGTTCAAGATTGCGAAGCATCTCGGCGCGCCAGAGCACCCATTTCAATCCGAAAGATGTAATGTCGGCGTGGATGCCGTGTGTGCGTCCGATGCAGGGGGTATATTTGTATTTCTCTGCCTGGCGGCTTAGCATGTCGATATATTTCTCAAGGTCTTCAAGAATGATGGCGTTTGCCTGCTTGAAGAGGTAGCCGTTGGCTGTGTCAACCACATCGGTTGATGTCAAGCCGTAATGCACCCACTTGCGCTCTTCTCCAAGAGATTCCGAGACGCAACGGGTGAATGCCACGATATCGTGGCGTGTCTGCAGCTCTATCTCCTTGATGCGGTCGATATTGAATGTAGCCTTTTCATTGAGTTTTACCACATCCTCTTCCGGCACGATTCCGAGCTTGCTCCATGCTTCTGCAGCAAGCAGCTCCACCTTGAGATAAGCGTTGAATTTATTTTCTTCTGTCCAAACCTGGCGCATGATGTCGCGCCCGTATCGTTCAATCATGATTTCTTAATTTAATGGGGTTTAATGAGGCTGAATAGGGTGTAATGGGATTGTTTCAGCAATCCTTGCTGATTGCCTGATAACCGATGTCGGAGCGGTGGAAGAGAGCGGGGCAGTCGATGCGGGCGATGTCGGCGAGAACCTTGTCGCGCGCTTCGGAGAGTGTGGCGCCTTTGCCTACAACCATCATGACTCGTCCTCCCGACGTGAGGAGTTTGCCGTCTTTCTCCGCAGTGCCCATATGATATACCGCAGACGAGACGTTTTCAAGTCCATTGATTTCAGCTCCCTTCTCATAGCTGCCGGGATATCCTTTGGATGCAAGAACTATGCCGAGCACAGCCTCCGGATTCCATTCGATTTCGAAGTCTTCGCCATCTACCGCCGCGTTGAACAGCGCATAGATATCGCTCTTCATGCGGGGGAGAACCACCTCCGTCTCGGGGTCGCCGAAACGTGCGTTGAATTCTATGACCTTTGGACCCTCGTTGGTGAGGATCAAACCGCCATAAAGAACGCCCGTGAAGGGCACACCCTCTTTTACGAGTCCGGCGGCAACGGGACGGATGATTCTTTCAAGAGCCTCGTTGCGCACATCGTCTGAGATGAAGGGCACAGGGGAATATGCTCCCATACCTCCGGTGTTAGGACCTT
>DAWBVG010000025.1:0-1469 GCA_052279865.1 Muribaculaceae bacterium | reverse complement strand
TGGTAAATTCCATATTGCAGGAAAAACCGACAAGAGTCTTGGCAGCATCAGCTCTTTCCTCGGCAATTTCGGCGTGATGATGAAGGCGTATGCATATATCCTCAGTCTTGGAAAGGAGAATCTCAAGAATGTCGGTCCGATGGCAACCCTTAATGCCAATTACATTAAGGAATCGCTTAAGGATGATTATCTGCTTCCCATCGAAGGCGCCTGCAAACATGAGTTTGTGTTTGACGGTCTGAAGGATAAATCTACAGGGGTGACAACGCTCAATGTTGCGAAACGTCTGCTTGACTATGGTTTCCATGCACCTACGATTTATTTCCCGTTGCTTTTCCATGAGTCAATGATGATTGAGCCGACCGAGACCGAGAGCCTTGAAACTCTTGACGAGTTTATCGAGGTGATGCACAAGGTTGCGAAAGAGGCGCGTGAGAATCCCGACAATGTTAAGAATGCACCTCTTACAACAGCTATCTCTCATCCTGATGAGACAACGGCTGCAAAGAAACCGATTCTCTCTTATCGTCAACTGAAAGCTGATCAAGATGCATAGCGATCTTATAATAATAGGAGCCGGACCCGGGGGGTATGAAACCGCCCTGGGTGCGGCGCACCGTGGTAAAACTGTGACTCTTTTCAATGGCGGGGCTCTCGGTGGGACATGTCTTAACGAGGGATGCATACCGACGAAATGTCTTTGCCGCGACTCTGAGATGGTGATGCAATTCAAGGAGGCAGACAAATTCGGAATTGAGGATTTCACTTTCTCGGTGGATTTCAATAAAATAATCTCTCGTAAGCGTGAAACCACTCAACAGCTTCGCGATGGAATCGCGGCAATGCTGAAACAGGCAAAGGTGAACGTTGTTGACGCTATGGCTAAATTCAAGGATGACCACACTGTGGTTGCCGGAGATGAGGAGTATACCGCCGACAATATCATAATCGCAACCGGAAGCGTCTCGAAATCGTTGCCTATTCCCGGTCATGATCTCGAATGCGTGAAGGATTCGACCGATATGCTGAATATTGAATATATTCCCGCCTCTCTTACCATCATTGGCGGAGGTGTGATAGGCATGGAGTTCGCATCGATTTTTGCAGGACTTGGTTCGAAAGTCACTGTTATCGAATTTATGAAACAGATACTGCCACCTTTTGATTCCGACATAGCTAAGCGTTTGAAGCAGACCTTGTCGAAGCGCGGTGTCGAGATTATAACCGGTGCTGCTGCCAAGAAAATTGAGCAGAATGAGGATTATGAGGTTGTAGTGACCTATGAGGTCAAAGGAAAGGAACAGACTGTGGTCAGTTCCGATCTGTTGATGGCAGTTGGTCGCGCACCACGTGTTGAGGGGCTTGACCTTGAAGCGGCAGGTGTGGAATATTCTTCCAAGGGTATTCCGGTAGATGACAATATGCGCACAAATGTGAAGCATATATATGCCCTGTCTCTTATACACATC
>DAWBVG010000024.1:0-2941 GCA_052279865.1 Muribaculaceae bacterium | reverse complement strand
ATTTGCAGCAACACGTATCGGGAGATGCGATGGGTGAAATAACAACCCTTTGCGGTAATCCTGAGGAGGAATGCACTAAACCGAGTAATACATCCGTTTCTATAAAAGGAGGAATGCTTGATTTTAAAGCTGAACCATATTCTTTTAATGTGGTTAGAATACACTCCCGATAGAATACGGAACAATGGATTACAAGATAATAGAACTCCCGCGTCATCTCGACAGAAGAGGGAATCTTTCTGTGGTAGAAAACGGAATTAATATTCCGTTTGATATGAAGCGAGTGTTTTTCATATATGATGTGCCGGGGGGCGAGAGCCGCGCCGGACATGCGCATCATACGTTATATGAGTTTATAGTTGCGGTTGGAGGAAGTTTTTCAGTGCGCGTTAACGATGGAATATCAGAAGAAGTGGTTTTATTAAATAAACCATATCAAGGATTAATGATTCACCCAGGTCTATGGCGTACATTAGAGGATTTCTCATCCGGGGCTGTGGCGTTAGTGCTCGCTTCCGACTTTTATGATGAGGAAGATTATATCCGCGATTACGATGAGTTTCTAAGATTAAAAAGAAAGTGATGGTTAAGTTTCTTGATCTTGAACGCGTCACAAATTCTTTTGAACCTGAGATATCAGAGGTTGTCAATCGTGTAGTAGCTTCCGGATGGTATCTGCAAGGGAGGGAGAATGAGGAGTTTGAGCGGATGTATTCAGATTATATTGGCGTGTCACACACGGTGGGATGCGCCAATGGTTTGGATGCTTTGACATTGATATTGAGAGCTTATAAAGAATTGGGCATAATGCGTGATGGAGACGAAATCATTGTGCCGGCAAATACGTATATTGCATCAATATTGGCTGTTTCCGAGAATGGCCTGATACCGGTTCTTGTTGAACCGGATATTGAAACACTTCAGATTGATCCTGAAAAGATTGAGAAATGCATCACAAATAAAACCAAAGCCTTGATGATAGTGCATCTCTATGGGAAATGCGCATATACTGATGAGATCGGGAAAATATGCAAGCGATATGACTTGAAACTTATTGAGGATAATGCGCAGGCTCATGGATGCATTTTTGAAAACAGAAGGACAGGATCTCTGGGTGATGCAGCAGGACACAGTTTCTATCCCGGTAAGAATCTTGGAGCTCTTGGCGACGGCGGGGCTGTTACCACGAATGATGATATTCTTGCGAAAACCGTGAGACGACTTGCTAATTACGGTTCTGATCGTAAATATGTATTTGACTCCTTGGGCAGGAATTCACGGCTGGATGAAATCCAGGCGGCTGTGTTGTCGTTAAAATTAGCAAGACTTGATTCCGACAATGACAGGCGACGTGCAATCGCAATGAGATACGGTAATGAAATTTGCAATCCGCTAATTCGGATTCCGGATGGAATAAAGAGGGTTGGTAAAGATAATGTATATCATCTGTATCCCGTTTTATGCGAGCAACGCGACAGACTTCAGGAATATCTTAAACAGGAAGGGGTTCAGACCTTGATACATTATCCGATTCCTCCACATCAGCAAAAATGTTATGCAAAAAAGGGAATATTGAGTATACCGGCTCCGTTATTAATATCCGAGACGATTCATAAGCGGGAGATGTCATTGCCGATTTCTCCAGTCATGACTGAACAAGAAGTCTCATATGTTGTTTCAAAAATAAATTCATTTAAATAATCATGTCATTACCCAAAGATCCAATAATGCTCTATAGCACAGTGAATATGAAATTGCGCGATTCCTATTCTTCTCTTGAAGACCTATGTGAATCGGAAGGTATGGAGATCTCTTCTCTTATAGATACCCTCAGGAATGCAGGATTTGAATATAATCCATCCATCAATCAGTTCAGATAATTCCTCGATATGGGTGTTGAAATTGAGAAGAAATACCTTGTTAAGAATGATTCTTATCGTGGGTTGGCATATAAATCCAGTAGAATCGCGCAAGGTTATCTGAATAGAGATCCTGAACGTACTGTGCGCGTAAGGATTAAAGATGATAAGGGATTTCTTACGGTAAAGGGAAAGAATCGAGGCATCGAGCGCCTGGAATTTGAATACGAGATTCCGCTGGCAGATGCTGACGCGATGCTGAGCCTTTGCAGCGGCAAAATTCTTGAGAAGGTAAGATATTATGTGAAACATGATGGATTCGTATGGGAAGTAGATGAGTTTAAAGGAGAGCTCGCGCCACTCGTGGTAGCTGAAATTGAATTGCCATCGTGCGAAACTTCTTTTTCATTACCACCTTTTATTGGTAAGGAAGTGACGGGTAATCCTCGTTATTATAATTCCCAGCTAATCTCCAATTGATAAGTTGATTATCTTGCAAAATAAGCTGCTAAAAAATATTTTATTGATTCTGCCGTGTCTTTTAATGATTCTGCAAGGGGAGTGTTATGCCCAGATGAAGCGACCGGTGGTTGTTGACACGATAAGTTTCGAAAATGCAAAAGGACGGGATTTAAAGGAGGTTGTTGTCAAGCCAAAGAAAAATAAATATTCCAAAAAAAACAATCCTGCCGTTGCCTTGATGGAGCGTGTGAGAAAAGATAAAAGTGAACATGATCCTCATAATTTACCGTTTTATAATTACGATAAATATGAGAAGATGGTGCTTGCTCTTAATGAATTCAATATTGCTTTCACTCAGAGTAAAGGGAAGATCGGCAGGCAATTCAATTTTCTTGCAAATTTTGTTGATACGGCAGCGTGGACAGGTAAACAGATTCTTGATGTGTCTCTTAAAGAGAAGGCATCCACTGTGTTGTCAGGTAAAAATCGGAATAAGACCATCGAGATTGTAAAAGGACTTAAAAGCAACGGACTCGATGAGAGTTTTAACCAACAGAACGTAAGAGAGGTGTTTGAAGACCTTTTGCGGGAAATCGATTTGTATCAGAATGACATTACAT
>DAWBVG010000023.1:0-12916 GCA_052279865.1 Muribaculaceae bacterium | reverse complement strand
CTCCTGTAGAACACCTGGTGTATGCATCATCTTCGTCCGTATATGGTAGCAATAAAAAGGTCCCATACAGTACGGAAGACAAAGTTGACAATCCTGTGAGTCTTTATGCCGCAACCAAAAAGAGCGATGAACTCATGGCTCATGCGTATTCCAAGCTCTATAATATCCCCTCTACAGGACTTCGATTCTTTACGGTTTATGGTCCTTGTGGTCGTCCAGACATGGCATATTTCGGATTTACTGATAAACTCGTTAGAGGGGAGACGATAAAGATATTCAATTATGGCAATTGTCGACGTGATTTTACGTATATTGATGACATTGTAGAGGGCATTGTCCGGGTAATGCGTCATGCGCCTGAACGTGCTTCTGGTATGGATGGATTGCCCATTCCTCCCTATAAAGTTTACAACATCGGCAACAGTTCTCCGGAGAATTTGCTTGACTTCGTGCAAATTCTTCAGGAGGAATTAATCAGAGCCGGTGTGCTATCAGCAGACTACGATTTCGAATCTCATAAAGAACTTGTTGCGATGCAGCCGGGAGATGTGCCGGAGACATATGCAGATACAGCTCCCCTTGAGAGAGATTTCGGTTTCAGACCTTCCACTCCTCTCAATGTCGGTCTGCGCGCCTTCGCTGAGTGGTATAAGGGAAGAAGACAATAAAGATATATTACGAATGTAGTAGCGAGCAGCAGTAAAGTGCTTTATTAAAACTGATGAGTGATAAAAAGGAACATAAAAAGATAAGCAATTCTATAGTGATTACTATTTGTTGTATTATCTTAGTGTTTGTTTTCTGCGCTATCCCTTTATTATCATCTGTTAAAAGTAATGTTATCGCTTTTAATACCTTATTCGATGAGTATAAAACCAAAGTCAATAACAGATATGTAATTGATGATACGATAAATTTGAATGGTGCCGATGTATTTATTCCATCGGGGATTTGTTTAGAATTTAAAAAAGGGATTATCCGAAATGGAACTTTACGAGGAGATTCAACAATCATTCTCTCCTCTACTAATCAGGCAATATTTGCTGACATAATTTTGGAAGGTAGCTGGAAATTAGAAAATATAAGCACTAACTTATTCGAAAAAACAGATATTAACACACTTGCCAATATTTCATGTCTAAGTTCAGAAAAGCATTTCAACAGAATAACTATCGATTCTAATTGTGTTGCGCCGATAAAGCCATGGAGTTCTTGGTTTATTATAAAATCAAACACAGCACTTATTCTTAATGCAGACATATATACCTTGCCAACAAAATATAAAGGAGGTTATTGTATGATGATCGATGGTGAGAATATTACTATAGATGGAAATGGTCATTACCTATTTGGGTGTTTGTCCAGTCCTTATCAAAAGGAATGTTCAGAATGGCTTCATGGACTTAGCATAAATAAAAGTAGCTCTCAAGTTAAAGTCTTTCGTTTAAATTCATGGTATTTTTGTGGAGATGGCTTTTATAGCCAAGGTTCAGATGTCTTGATAAGCAATGTTAACGCAAAATTCAATGGGCGGCAGGGTCTGTCAATAACTAATGGTAAGAATATTGTTATTAAAGATTCTTACTTTTCCAAGACGGGATATTACAAAATAGCATCTGGTGGTGGCCCGGGTGCTGGAATTGATATTGAGCCTAATAAAGGAGATTCCGTGAATAATATTTTTATAAAGGATTGCAGGATGGCTGATAATTTCCAATATATGGACGGTCAAATAAATGATTTGGAAATTTATGGTACATCAAACGCTAAAATTGAAATTTCAAATTGTTATTTTTCCGGTCTTTATTTAGGGGATTGCTCCAATGTGAGAATAGACAATTGTACTGAATTGAAGACCATATATTATATAAATAAGCGAGTTGATAATATAAAACTATATAAATCATCTCATCCTCAAATCATTTATAGAAAGTAGGGTATTGTAACATAAATTACACAAATAATAATTAATTGTCATAATGACTTATTATAATAAGATTCATTATAATAAGATTCATAAGCTTACGACACAATAAAAGACATTTTGATATGTCTGCATCTGATTCTAAACGTATTGTTAGAAATTCCTTGTATCTCTATGTCCGACTAGGCATAGGATTAGTTATATCATTATATACATCCCGTATTATCCTTGAAGCCCTGGGGGTTGTGGATTTAGGAATATATAATGTGGTTGGGAGTGTCACGTCAATGTTCACTTGGCTTTCAGCATCAATGTCTAATTCTACTCAGAGGTATCTTAATTTCGAACTTGGTAAGCAGAATTATGATCGAGTGAAAATAGTGTTTCAACAAAGCTTGATACTATTTTCAATTTTTGCTATAATTTCAATAATTATCGTAGTTTCTGGCGGTTTATGGTTGATATATAACAAACTTGAGATTCCCGACGATCGTATATATGCAGCTACTTGGGTGCTTTTTGCAACTGCTTTCACAATGGCAGTTACACTTATCGGTTCTGTTTTTGAGGCTGTTTTAATAGCACGCGAAAATATGAAGATTTATGCGTATGTAGGGCTGTCAGACACAATTCTTAAATTAATAATTGTATATCTTCTGTTGATATTACCGGGTGATCGATTGATTTGGTATTCAATTCTTTTGATGATACTGTTAACCATCAGTAAATCAATATTAATTATTTATTCCTTAAAAAAATATTCCGAATGTGAATTACAACTTGTATGGGACAAAGTATTGATAAAGGAAATGGCAGGATTTACTGGGTGGAATACGGTAGGTATAATTGTTTATATCATGAATAACCAATGTATTGATGTACTACTAAATATATTTTTCGGTCCAGTCGTCAACGCAGCCAAATCTATTTCAAATCAAGTTCAGCACGCAATTTCAAATTTATCATCTGGTTTTTATACAGCAATGAGACCTCAGTTAATAAAATCTTATGCCGTAGCTGATTTCGAATATTTATTTAAGTTATTGTTTTACAGTTCTAAATATTTGATATTTATAGTTGGTATTTTTTCTTTGCCAATCATATTACGCATAGATAATATTCTTGGAATATGGTTGACTATAATACCAGAAGGTACCTCGCAATTTATCATTTGGATTCTCCTGTTTGTTCTTGTCAATACACTTGGAGATCCATTGAGCACATTGGCTCAAGCAACAGGAAAACAAAAGAAGTATATTTTATCAGGTAATGCTGTATATATATTGGTTTTCCCTCTTAGTTATCTTGCATTTAAATTTGGTAATCCTCCTGTATCGGCTTTTAAGATTTTGGTCTTTATCCGAATGATATATATTGCAGTCATTTTATATGTAATAAACACCTATGTTGAATTTGGGATTGGCAACTACATAAAAAATGTTATATTCCCAATAATTTATGTCGCAATTTTTGCTATTCCATTTTCAATATTTTTTAATCATTTTTTCTCGACGAATATATTGGGTCTGATATATTTTACAAGTGTTAGTATAGCAGGATCCATTATAATTATTTTCTTAGTTGGACTTAACTCATCGGAAAAGAAAGTAATAATTAGTAAAATTAGAAAGGTATGCTTTCGAAAATAATTAACAAAACGTGTCGCAAAATTGAAAAGATTATTTCTAAAAGAAAGATTAATCCGATTCTAACAATTTGGTTAAACTTTAGATGCTTGCCATTCTCTCAAGCAAGAAGGTTCCCTATATATGTATATGGGAGAGCGAAGCTGTATAATACATCTTGCAAGATAATAATTGAGGCTCCCGTAAAAGCAGGTATGATCAAATTTAATTATCCAAATATTTGGGGACCTTCCATTATGGATTTTCAATCTGAGTTCAATTGCAGTGGAAAAATAATTTTTAAGGGTGGGCGATATTTCGGTACGGGCTCAAAAATTTGTATTAAACCTAATGCTACTGTGGAAATCGGTGACCATTTTAAGATTGCAGACTGTGTAAATATTGGATGTGCAAATTACATTAAAATCGGGAACAAATGTAGAATTACGCATAGATGTCAAATATTTGATACAAACTATCATTATTTAGTTTCGATGAAAAATCGGACTATCAGGCGTAAGACCCAAACTGTAAATATAGGCAATAGTTGCTGGATTTGTAATTCTTCCACTATATCGCCAGGGACAATATTGCCAGACTATACTATTGTTGGCAGTAATAGTTTGGTCAATAAAGATTTTTCTGATATACCATCATATAGCTTGATAGCAGGAATCCCTGCTAAATATTTATGTAATGGGTTTATAAGATTGGAAAACTGCAGATTTGAAGAACAGGTTGATGAATATTTTAAAACTCATCAGGACAATATCTTCAGAATTCCCGATATGTGGGATATTGCAAACATAAGTAAGATATTATAGCAAATAATTTTATGAGGAAAACAATTTCATTCCTTTTGTTTGGTACGGTTCTTTGTCCTGGGGGTGGGATGAAAATTATTTTAGAATATGCGAATCGCCTGGTTCAAGATGGTTACGATGTCAATATTGTTTATCCTGCCACACTTAATTGGAGAAGTAGAAATCTTAAATATAAATTAAAATCAATCTATCATTACTTCAGACATGAGATTATGGGTTGGAAATGTAGTCGCTGGTTCAATCTCGATCCAAGAGTGAAGGAGATTCATTCAATTAGCCTTAATTTTTGGAATCTGCCGAAATCAGATATATATATTGCGACGGAGGTACGAACTGCGCCATATGTAGCTAAGTATCCTGTTAATAAAATTTCCAAATTCTATTTTATTCAGGATTTTGAAAGTTGGTTTGTTTCTAAAGAATATGTGCTTGATACATATCATTTACCATTAAATAAAATAGTCATTTCATCATGGCTATTTAGAATTTTACATGAAAATGGTGAAACAGCAACATTGGTGCCTAATGGATTTGATTTTAACTATTTTAAACTGACTGTCCCCATTGAACATAGGAATAAATTCAGAGTGTCGATGTTATATCATGAAGCACCTCGTAAAAACTGTAAAATGGCCTTTGAAGCACTTGAATTAGTCAAAGATAAATATCCCGAACTGAAAGTATTAATATTTGGCACTCCAAATAGACCTGATTTTTTGCCAAACTGGTATCAATATTTTCAGTGTCCTACAAAAGAGCAACACAACTCTATATATAATAATTCCGCAATATTTATCGGTACGAGTAATGCGGAAGGATGGGGGTTGACGGTCGGTGAGGCCATGATATGTGGCGCTACAGTTGCTTGTACTGAAACAGATGGTTATAAAGAAATGGCAAAGCATAAAAGGAATGCATTATTATCACCAATAAACGATAGTCGACTATTAGCGGATAATATCATACGGTTAATAGAAGATGATGATCTCAGAATAAGATTGGCAACAAATGCTCTATCGGATATCAGAAATTTTGGATGGGAAAATTCATTTAAATTAATGAAGTCAGCATTGCATTTATAATAAAAGGATATTTAGAAGATAGTCTACATAATCGCTCGCAAATGATTCATTTATGATATATCTATTACTACTTATAATAGCTCTTGTTTGTTCGTTGCATTTTGAGTATGCAGCAAATATAACAAGCAATAAAAGATATGTCTTAGCTCCTACAGCTTCTCTGATCTGGTGTATGCTATTACTTATGTTTATTGCCGTCGGAGGACTTCGGGATGTTTCTATTGGTGGCGATACTATGCAGTATATTCGAGCCTTTAGAAAGACACCATCGTTACCGGATATGAGTATGAATTTTTTAGATAGCTCAAGGTATCAATGGCTGTTTAATTTTTTTCTATCATCAATAAAATTTATTACTGAAGATTTTGTTATTGTTCAAATCTGTCATGTATCAATCGTAAATATCATTATTTTCTGGTTTTTCAAATCTCAAGTTCCTAAAGTAGCATTTATGTGTTTGGTATTTTATTTAATTCTAAATTACATTGAATTTAATACCGAAATAATGAGAGAATCGATTGCTGTCTGTTTTGGTTTAATATCGTTTGTAAGTTTTAAAAAGAAAAAATTCCTGCTATCTGTAAGCATGGGTCTTTTGGCATTTGGGTTTCATTTATCAGCAATAATATTAATTCTTTTTCCTCTAATTTCAAGAATAAGGTATAGTAAGTTTACCATAAGAGCTTTTATAGCTATTGGTGTTTGCCTTATTGTTATTTTCCCAATGGTATCTACTTATACTGGTTTAATACAGGAATTTCTGTCTGATCAGTCTGAAAATGTTGGAAATTTATATAAGAATTATGATAGTACAGAAATTGATAGCTCTTTCAATTTAAATTACTATTTGTTACTTTTTTTTAAGACTCTTCTATTTCCAGCGATAGGACTTAACCTTTTAAAAGAAAAATCCAACAGGTATATCGGTTTTGTGCTATTTTATAGCATTTTAATGTTAATGAGTGCTTATACATATGGCTTTTATAGATTTGGTAATTATTTAGCCCCTTTTTATATAATATTTTTGTCTAATTATTGCTACGCTATAATAAAGAGATTTCGAGATCCAAAACCTAATCGAATAGTATTAGCATCTGTTTTTGTAATATTAGTATTGTATATGTTCCAAGGTTATCAGTTGAAAAAAGCCCCAGATGGATCATTGTTATACGAAAGATATATTCCATATAAAACTGTAATATATAATTATTTTTAAAATGAAGCCGAAGATAATTGCTTTTTATTTACCACAGTATCATCCATTTAAAGAAAATGATGAGTGGTGGGGAAAGGGTTTTACAGAATGGACAAACGTAGCCAAGGCAAAGAAATTATTCCCAGGTCATTATCAGCCTAAGATTCCGGCTGATCTTGGATTTTACGATCTCCGTTTGCCGCAGGTAAGAGAGCAACAGGCAGAATTAGCCAGAGAATATGGTATCTATGGATTTTGTTATTGGCACTATTGGTTTGGCAATGGCAAACGCCTTATGGAATCAATATTCGATGATGTTCTGGCTTCTAAAAAGCCTGACATGCCATTTTGTCTTGCATGGGCAAATCATTCATGGTATGCAAAACTATGGAATACAGATTGTGAAAATGCTGATAAATTATTAATAGAACAACAATATCCTGGTGAAAAGGATATTCAAATGCATTTTGAATACCTTATAAAAGCATTTAAAGATAAAAGATATATTCGTGTCAAAGGGGCTCCGTTATTTGTGATTTTCGATCCAGACTCAATTCCTGCAGGATACTTAGACAGATTGCAAAAGTTGGCCAAAGCTAATGGATTAAAGAACGGAATTTATTTTGTGGCAAATATTACAAAAAGAATCCAAACAAAAGAATCAATGCTAAGAAAGGGTTTTTCTGCAGTTACCTATCAAAGACTTACTTCTAAAACCATGGTCAATATGTCAGGTAGATTACGCAACTGGCTTAACAAAAGAATATTCAGAATGCTTGGACTGCCAACCATGACGCATTACAACAGGGCAATCAAATATCTAATATATCCAGAAATCGATTCACAAGAGAACGTTATTCCTGCCATAATACCCAATTGGGACCATACTCCGAGAAGTGGGAAGAATGGTTCGGTTTTCATTGGCGCAACACCTGAAAGATTCTATAAACTTGTAAAAAGGGCTTTAGATACAATCAAAAATAAAAAGGAGGATAATCAGATTATATTTTTAAAATCTTGGAATGAGTGGGGAGAGGGTAACTATGTGGAACCCGATTTGAAATATGGAACAGGTTACCTTAAGGCAATCAAGGACGCATTAAACGATAATTTAACACAGGCATGAAGATATTATACATAACAGTTCCTTCTTTTTTTGATTTAGAAATATCATTAATTCGAGAACTGTCGAAAAACAATGAAGTCAAGGTTATTATGTTTTTAACGCCTCCTTCAAGTAGAAGCAGTGCTTTTTCCATACAAAAATTATCAGAACGATGTGGATTGATTGATGCCGCACAATATGATGGTTTAGAACAATATGATAAGTTAATTAACTTAGATGATTGGATTATCGCTAATAATCCTACTAATTCTATTTTTAATGCTATAAAACTAACTATTCAAATCAATCGTTACATATCTTATTTCAAGCCGGATGTGGTTCATTTTACAAATTTTTCTTTTAATATGATAGGCTCAATAGTATGCCTTAAATCAAGAATAAAAAGAATACTGACCATTCACGATCCGGAATCACATGACAGGCAGCGTTTGATAAATCGAATTTTAAAGAAAATAGGGATTTGGAAAGCCAAAAATATTTTATTTCTATCTGAGCCGCCATTGCATGTAAAACAGAAAATACAAAAGATATGTAAAAGTATACATTATTCTTCATTAGGACCATACGACTTTTTGGAATATTATATCCAATCTGGATCCCAGAATTCCTACGGGAGATATATTCTTTTTTTTGGACGTATTGAACGTTATAAGGGTGTCGATATTCTGATTGAAAGTTTCATCCATAGTAAAGCCTGTGCTAATGGATATAAATTAGTTATTGCAGGTAAAGGATCAATTGGAATATTTAAAGAGCACGAAAATATACAGATTATCAATCGATATATCGAAAATCAAGAAATTGCATCACTTATTAAAAATTCCCAATTTGTAGTACTTCCATATAGGTCCGCAACTCAAAGTGGAGTAGTAATGTCAGCATTTGCTCTAGGTAAACCTGTTATCGCAACTAATGTAGGTAATTTCTCTAACATACTTTCTGACGGTAAATATGGTGTCGTTGTAGAGCCGGAAGATGTATCTGGATTGTCAGCCAGTATTGATAGTTTAATAGAAGATAAATACCTATTAAAAACATTATCAGATAATATTATCAGAGATTACAATGCGGGGGGTATTTATGGCTGGAAATCTATTGCGGAAAATTTAATAGAAACTTATAAATCTCTTGACTGATGATCCTTATGATTAAGATGCTAAAGTAACTATCTGATTGGACATCTCCTTTCAAATGCATTGGGAGACAAAAGGATAGGCGATTGCATTCTATAGCTATTGTTACATTTAAGCCAATGGAAACATTAATCTATTCTGCAATCGATCGTAATTATTCGATTTAATAATATAATTAAACTAAAGAATAAATTCTTGCCACGGTGTTTGTTGTCATTAACATATTTCATTTTATAAAAAATTAAGAATATATGAGAATTCTCCATGTTATATATTCTCTCAGTATGGGGGGAGCTGAAAAGCTATTGACAGAACTTGTCCCACAGCAATGTAAGGTGGGGTATGAGGTTGATGTATGTGTATTTAATGGAGTAAATACTCCATTTATGGAAAGTCTCAAAAATAGCGGAATTAATATTATTACATTAAGTGCGATTACAAGACCATATGATTTTCGTAGAATTCCTAAATTGAGGAAATTGATGCGAAAATATAATATTGTTCACGCACATTGCACTCCTCCGCAATATCTATGTGCAATTGCATCTGTTGGTATCAATTGTAAATTGATTACAACTGAACATAATACTAATAATCGGAGGCGAAATAAAAAATGGTTAAAACCAATAGAAAATTGGATTTATGGACGCTACTCAGCAATTGTGGGATGTTCAGATAACGCTGCTAATGTGTTGAAGAGTTATATTCCCCAATTAAAATTACGCATTAAAAGCATTTCTAATGGCATTGATATAGGGAAATATGCTAATGCTGCACCTTGCGATGCGCTCCCTCCAAGAGATGCAAATGAATTTAGATTAGTAATGGTCGGACGTTTTCATCACCCCAAGAACCAATCATTTCTAATAAAATCTCTTGCCAAACTAAATGATCAAGTTCATCTATATCTTGTAGGCGATGGCGATACTCTCAATGAATGCATATCGCTCGCCTCTAAACTCGGTATTGACCATCGGGTCCACTTCCTTGGACAAAGGAGTGATATACCACAAATCCTCAAAAGTGTTGATGTCATGACTCATTCTTCATATTGGGAAGGTCTTCCTGTTTCAATTCTTGAGGGGATGGCTTCCGGACTCCCGATTGTCGCTTCCAATGCTCCGGGCATTAGAGAAATTGTTAATAATGCAGGTAAATTATTTGACCCTGATTCTGAAGAAGAGTTTGAACGGATTATTCATCAAGTGATGAATGATACAACAAATTTTGAAAAATTGTCAAAACAAAGTAATGCGTTGGTTAAGAAATATAGTATTGAACGAATGGCAGAAAGTTATATGGAGGTGTATAGATCCGTTTGAAATTCTCTACTTTAAAAAAATAGATTAAAAGAACGGATAAACAGAAAATACGTGATGGTCTTTTTTATTACTTCTTTATTTCCTGCATACAAATTCTTATTACAGACGTGTCTTTTATTATCGCATTGGAGCTGTTTGGGAATTGATTTTTGGATGGTAGCGCCCAACTGATTGGTAAGGGCTTGCCTGTAATTAGTGAGATAATATAACTCTTGGAGCTTCTGTTATAATCACAAGACTTATAACCATAGGGAATAATTTTACAATCGGCACCGAAAGTGTTGTCGTAAAAGAAATCCCGGATGATGCTGTCGCTGTTGGAAATCCGGCAAAAACTATAAAAAAGATTTAAAAAGTCAAGAATAAGACATTTCACAAACTATTTTGACATAGCACCTCTAAATAGATTAATTACAAAATGGGGGTATGGATAAAGGAATTCTTGAATCTTTTGAGGATTAATTACATTTTAAATCATGCGTAAACTTTTAATGGTGGTTAATGAAGACTGGTTCTTCCTTAGCCATAGGAAAGCTGTAGCCGTTGCGGCTTTGAATGAAGGCTGGGATGTTACGATTGTGGCTCATGATAATGGTAATGGAGATACAATAAGAGAGTTAGGATTGAAATTCATACCTCTTGAGATTGACTCAACCGGTATGAATCCTTTTCAGGAGCTTAAAACTCTGCGATTCCTAATTAAACTTTATAAAGCGAATATTGATGCTATAGTCCATCATGTTGGATTGAAGAATATTCTTTGGGGCAGCATAGCTGCTCGTATTATAAAAGTTAAAGGAGTTGTTAATGCAGTTAGTGGTCTTGGTACTCTTTTTTCTGACGAAAAGTCTATGTTTTGTAAATTATTGCTCTGTATTTTGAAATGGGGACATAAAAGAAAGAATCTTGATGTAATTTTCCAAAATCACGATGACGAAGCTCTTTTCGATAAATATTCGATTGTACCTTCATATTGTAAACGCTTCATCAAAGGATCTGGCATAGATTTAAATGATTTTAAATATGTTCCACAACCTGATGGAGAAATGGTCCGAATTATTTTTACCGGTCGGATGATTGAAGAGAAGGGTGTTCTTGTTTTAATTGAGGCTGCTAATAAATTGCGTCCCACATTCGAGGGTAAAATCGAATTTATCCTAGTCGGAAATCTTCATTCAAATCCCAAAGCCATTACCCGCGAACGTCTTGAAAGTCTATGCGACAATACTTACATAAAGTGGCTGGGATACAGAACAGATGTCAAAAATTTATTAATTCAATCAAATATTGTTGCTTTCCCGAGCTTTTATCGCGAAGGTTTACCTAAATCTCTTATTGAAGCTAATGCTGTTGGTCGACCAATTATAACGACAGATTCGATAGGATGTCGAGATGCGGTTGAAGATGGAGTCAATGGATTTATTATTCCTATAAAAGACAGCAGTGCTCTTGCTGATAAGCTTTCAGTCCTTATAAATGATTCTCGTATGCGCGACCGAATGGGTAAGGCGGCTCGTAAAATCGCAGAACGTGATTTTGGAATAGAGAATGTTATTAAGAAGCACTTAGATATTTATTCAGAATTAAATTGCGAGCAATGAGACAACTTAGATATGCTAATAATTAATATTAGAAGATCACTTCGTTGCTTACAAAGAAATTGCCTCCAAATATGAATAATTTTTTACCTCCATGTTGTTTATGGCGAAGACAAAAATACTCTTTTAAAATACGCTTTTGCATTTTGTATCCCATCTACCATCGAAGGGCTTTCTATTTCATTATTAGAGGCTATGAGTTATAAATTACCTATTATTGCATCTGATATTCCCGCAAATAAAGAAGTGCTTGAAGAAGAGAAAGCTATTTGGGTAAGACCCGAAAATGAAATGGATACTATTGTTGCATACCATGATTGCATCAACAAATCAAAGGATTGGGAAAATATTACCGATTACAATTATCGAAAGGTAATGAATAATTATACTTGGGAAAAAGTGGCAAACAAATATATATCTTATTGGGAATCTCGAGGTGTGAAAATTAAAAATAAATAGAATAGTTTGACATCTGAGAATATTCCCAATTATAAGTGTCTGTTCTTGATTAGAATAATAGATTTAGGTCTCGCTGACGTTATGGGGAACCGGACGGGCGAATGCAGAGCCGCGAGCAGTGCTCGCTGAACAGAACCGACGGCGCGGAACGAACCGGCTGCGCCTGACGGGAAGCAGCTGCCGCTGCTTAGGGGTGCTTCAGATGGCGGGGATGTCCATGCCGGTGATGAAGGAGGCGGAGGGGATGGAGAGAAGGAGGATGCGAGAGATGATGCGGCTGTATGCCGCATTTTTTGTTGGGGTGTTGGCGAGATTGGGATTTTTGACTGGGGTGTCGGCGAGATTGGAATTTTCGGTTGGGGTGCCGGCAAGATCGGTATTTTCGGCTGGAGGGGCGAAGCGGAGGATGTTGGTGGTGATGCCGAGAGGTGAGAGATCTTTAGCCGCGAGCAGTGCTCGCTGAACGGAACCGCACTGAGGAGCCAATTGGGTTTCAGCGGAGGGAGTTTCTTCAGCGGAGGGAGTTTCTTCGGCGGAGGGGGTTTCTTCGGCGGAGGGAAGGAGGAGGATGAAGCGCCCTGCGTATTCGGTGGGGATGGGATAGCGGTGGCGATGTTCTGCCCAGAGG
>DAWBVG010000022.1:0-1908 GCA_052279865.1 Muribaculaceae bacterium | reverse complement strand
GTTGCTTGCAACTGCAGCACGAACAAAGGTCTTGTTAACATTTTTTATTATTTTAGTTTTGATATAGTCGAATTATGGAAAAAATTCGTTAATTTTGCAGTCTCATTTCAACAGCTGTAAATCAGTGGATGAATGAGGTTTCTCAGGTATTTCATATTTACTTAAGTTATGGATTGGCTTATAGATCTTGTAAGACCCTTTAACGATTCTCTCGCGAGCACTATCCTGCTCTATTCTTTCGTGATTTTTGCCGGAATATATCTCGGCAAAATTAAAATCTTTGGTATTTCCCTTGGTGTCACATTCGTTCTGTTTGTGGGAATTATCATGGGGCATTTCGGTTATCAGGCAGATAACAATGTGTTGCATTTCCTTCGTGAATTTGGTTTGATTCTATTCATATTCTCGATAGGTATGCAGGTTGGTCCCGGTTTCTTCTCATCTTTCAAGGACGGAGGTGTGAAAATGAATGCACTTGCAGTCACCGGCATTTGCCTTAATGTGGCGATAATGCTTGCGATTTATTTTATCCAGGGCGGTTCCGAAGGAAGCACCTCGATTTCCCAACTTGTCGGAATCATGAGTGGTGCGGTAACAATTACGCCCGGACTTGGTGCGGCACAGCAGACATATCTCCAGGTAAATGCCTATGGATATGATGTCAGCCAGCAGATGTCAATGGGATATGCGGCTGCTTATCCTCTCGGAGTTGTGGGTATAATCATCACAATGATTTTAATCCGCAAAGTTTTCAAGATTGATACAAACAAGGAGATACAGGAAATAGACAACGATGAGAAAAACTCAATGATCGCGGCTCATTTCATATCGCTGAAAGTGACCAATGAGATGATAAATGGTTTGTCGATGAAGAAACTTCACACACTCATTTCCTGTGATTATGTGATTTCACGTATCGAAAAACCGGATGGCACTGTAATTATCCCCAAATCTGAAGATGAGATAAATTGCGGTGATATTTGTCTGGTGGTATGTTCCCAGAAAGATGAGGAACTTTTCACCCGCTTTATAGGTCCTGTAGTGGAAAAGAAATGGGAACGTGAAAAAGGTCCGGTTGTCTCACGCCGTATTCTTGTTACCAAAACTGAGTATAACGGCACCAAGCTTGGATCCATGCGTCTTCACTCTGCATACAATCTGAATGTAACGCGAGTTAACCGTGCGGGAGTTGATCTGGTTGCCGGTCCTAACCTCCGTCTGCAGATGGGTGACCGTCTGACAGTAGTCGGTAAACTTGATGACATAAATAACCTTGCCAACAGACTTGGCAACTCTATGAAGAGATTGAACGAGCCGAACCTGATTACGATGTTTATCGGTATATTCCTTGGAATTCTTGTCGGAAGCATACCTTTGCAGTTCCCCGGAATGTCAGTGCCGATGAAACTAGGTCTTGCCGGCGGTCCCTTGGTTGTAGCAATTCTTATTGGAGCATACGGTCATAAATTCCATCTCGTAACTTACACGAACTCTTCTGCCAACCTGTTGCTCCGAGAAATGGGAATATGTCTCTTCCTTGCGTCTGTCGGTATCGCGGCAGGAAAAGACTTTTTCGCTACCGTCTTCAACGCTCAAGGCGCCATGTGGGTGCTCTATGGTTTCATAATAACTGTGATTCCATTGATCGTCATTGGTATTATTGCTCGAGCAAAATATAAATTGAATTATTTTTATATTATAGGTATGATGAGCGGTGGCTATACCGATCCTCCGGCTCTTGCCTATGCCAATAAATGCGCCGGCAATGACGCTCCGGCAGTAGCCTACTCCACGGTCTACCCTCTCACAATGTTTATGCGTGTGATCGCAGCTCAGCTTGTAATCCTCTTCTTTGTATAGATATAGTGATTCAATAAAAAAGGCAGGCGGATTGAAATTTCAATCCGC
>DAWBVG010000021.1:0-1910 GCA_052279865.1 Muribaculaceae bacterium | reverse complement strand
TGCTACAGCGGCATGGATTGGTGTGATATAGATGGCGATGGTCTGACCGATATCATATATGCCGGAGAGTTTGCCGGAGATGACACCGGTTATGGCAAGACAGTAATTCTTCACAATCAGGGAGATGGAAAATTCCAGGTGTCACATAATAAACTTCAGGGTGTGAGAGGTGGAGCGACAGTAAAAGCTTATGATTACAATAATTGCGGATATGCTACAATTGCCGTGATGGGATATTCAGACGGAGGCGTCTCTGTTAAAGGATATTCCAATAAGAATGACTGCTTGCGAATCTATGAACCTGCGGATGTTTATGGGACGCTCGCCGAAACGGAGGCTGTTGAAATTAATGATCCCATGATAATTGATAATTCAGATGGCACAATCACCATTACATGGCAACCAATAGGGTCAATATCTACCCAATATTATAACTATATTGTGGAAACCAAAGACGGAAAACGATTTTCTGCAATTCCTGTAGATCATTCAACAGGTAAGCTTCGTCAGGGGAACATAGAGGCTGCCACCACCGGAACCAGCGTCACTTTGAATATTCCCTATTCCAATATTAAATCTTACGGAGTCCAGGCAATCGGTGCCGATAAGAAAGCGGGGGCTTATCCATCACTTCTTGATCCATCGGTTATGACAGGAGTTTCAGAAATGAATGTCGATACCGATGTCAAAATTGAATATTTCAACTTGCAGGGTCAAAGGATTGACAATCCTTCAAACGGCGTTTATATCAAGCGAGAGGGATCAAAAGTAACCAAATGCATTATTCATTGATTCCACCGACATAGATTGGCAAACATACGGAAATACCCCGGCGCAAATCGCGTCGGGGTATTTGTTTACATTGTATGATGTGCGTAAAGTATTTATCTGCGACGGCGCTTCTTTGAGGATTTCTTTGAGGAGGATTTGGTGGTGCCTTTTGCGGGTATCTTGAGAGTGTTTCCGGCGCGAAGATTGTCGCCTGACATTCCATTCGCCTTCTTCAGTTCAGCAACGCTCACGCCATATTTTTTGGAAATACTGCTCAGGCTCTCACCGCTCTTGATTTTATGGCTGGTTGTTGCCGGTTTCTTTGCTTTGGCTGACTTGCTTTTTGAGGCAGTGGATTTTTTTGAAGAGGCTGCCTGGGTAGCCGGTTGCCATGTCTGCTCTCCACGTGTCGGAGCAATATTGGCATCAGCTGTCAATACCTCGGCTTCACCTTCTGTAGTAGCTGTATTTATACGCAAAAGCTGACCTGTGCGCACGGCATTGCGGCGCAGACTGTTCCACGATTTAATCTGTTCGGGCGTCACACTATAGGTCTCTGCTATCGAAGCTAAGGATTCACCGGGTTTTACTTTGTGGGTTACAGTGCGCACACCCTTGGAAGATGATGCCGAAGCTACCGGAAGCGCACTCTCTTCAGGATCACTATCAACAGCAGGAGTTGTCTCGGCGCTTGCCACCAACGGTGCATCTCCCGGCTCTACTGTCTCACGACGAATATATTTTTCAGCCTCGTATGCTTTGATTGCATCCTCACTCATCAGGTATGCATGCACCTGTTGCGAAGGGAGCACAAGTGTGTAGGAACGTTCTGCAGAACCGGGAATGACATCTGCGCGGAATTGCGGATTGAGCACACGAAGCTCATCAATCGGGATATTGAGTATGGCGGATATTTGATTGAAATGCACGCGGTCGGAAATCTGCAGCGTGTCTGTCACAAGCGGTTTTGTAGGGATGACAGGACTGATATTATGCTGCGGATAATAATTCATCACATAGTTGGCGGCAATGAACATCGGCACGTATCCGCGTGTCTCGGGTGTCAGGTAATTGTATATCGACCAAAAATCATGTTTCTTGGGGTCTCCACCGGCACGACGGATCGCTTTGTTTATCGC
>DAWBVG010000020.1:0-2304 GCA_052279865.1 Muribaculaceae bacterium | reverse complement strand
GTTTCCACCCCTTCCGGAGAAATATGGACAAGGGTCTTGTAATGATTGGCTATCCATATGCCGCCATCCGAAGCACGTGTTATGTCCGTGACATTAAATATACCCTCATTCTCTCCAAACCCCGTATCCTCAATTTTACCGGTAGAGCAATCAATGCGGGAGATTCCACTCTTCGCTCCTACCCAAAGCTTGTCAGTATCCTTATCATGATAAAGAATGGAAAACGCATTCCCCCTCAGTCCGAGATCCGATCCTGAAAAATAGCGGAATGAATATCCATCAAACCGATAAAGTCCATTATCTGAAGCAACCCATACGAATCCCTTGTTATCCTCCGCAATATCGGTAACATAAGTTGTTGACAGTCCTCTGTCTATTCCTAAATGCTGAGGAGCGGAGACAGTCAGTCCGTGAGCCGGAACAGCATTTATCAGCATAACGATGCTTAATGCCACCCCGACTACGGACTGCATCACCCTTTTCGCACAGGAGATGTTGTATCTTGGAATTCTCATGGTCAGTTCTTTCTTATTATCTCGTTAGCTCATCATTTCATATCCCATCATTTCATGATGTGCTGCATTTATGGCAAAGATAATGAATTAGTTTTATGTCTCAAAATCAATTTTCCAGACTCCACTCCTTAACCCAGTCAACATAGGGAGTGCCATCCGGCTCAAAATTCACGGGCAACCATATATGACGTGAATCTTTCAGACATTCCGGATTCCATTTGTCGAACATCGCTATGTATCCATTTTCTCTGCCGGGCAATTTCATTATATAGTTGCTCTGACCGAGAAAAGTCTTGTCGGCATTCTCGCCCCTGCAAGGATTGGGAAGCTGGCGCCACTCCCCCATAATGCTGTCGGCAGTCATCAATCGGGCTTCGTTAGGAGCCCATCCGGTGCAACCCGACGTTATCATCCAGTATTTGCCGTTATGCTTCATCAGGGCTGGAGCCTCGTTATGACCACCGGGGAATATACGTATGAATCTCCCTGTATGATTCAGATAATCTTCAGTAAGTTCGGCAATATGAAGCGTCAGATTGTCTTCCGAAGAATATATATGATACGCCTTGCCGTCATCATCTACAAACAAGGTCATGTCGCGGCTCATCTGTCCTCCCTCGAGATCACGCATTGCGAACATCCCTCTTTCTATCTCCGCACGCCATTCGGGCGTCCACCATTTCATCTTCTCTGCGGCACGACGCGAGGCTTCATCATCTTTTAAATTCAACGGCATGAATCCGGGATTTACTCGACCCGATCTAACGAAACGGAATGGTCCTGCGGGAGTGTCGGCAACAGCCACCGCACAACGTGCCGATCCATAACCCTTCCCTTTAAGCTCCAGATGAAACCACATTACATATTTGCCGCTCTTTTCATTATAAATCACTTTCGGACGCTCGATAATGCATCCAAGTTCTATATCGTGACCCGACTCCGCTACGGCTTCGAGAGCCAGACCTTCATATTTCCATGTTGTAAGATCTGGTGAAGAATAGATCGTCACGCCTTCCTGCGGTAACTGGCGGTTGGATGAGCGATGCTCTCCATACCAGTAATATCTCCCCTCCGCAAAAATCACACATCCTCCATGGGCATTGATAGTGTCGCCCTTCACATCCCTCCAAATCTCCCCCGGCAGAATACCATTGTCTGCAGACACAGTATCGAAAGCTGCGCTCAGAAACATAATTGCCAACGCAATCGAACCTAAAACCCTTCTTATTCTCATCGTTTTTACCTATATGACTTATAATAAAAGGGGTTCCTCAGATCTTTAAGGATCTTAAAGAACCCCTTTTCAAGCATTTAACAGTTCATCTCAATTTCTAATTCACGGCAGCCTCATATGCTTCCTGCCATGTGCTCCACATCGGGCAGCCGGGATTATAGCCGTCATATCCATAATTCTGCCACAGATCGCCCTTGATGTTTCCATCGGTAGCGCCCTTGGGCACGGGCCAGAAAAGATTCTTCTTGTCAATACGGTAATTCAGCTCATGACCACCCGAATTGACCTTGATGCCCTGATTGCCCATTCCGTAGAATGAATAATGCATCAGGCGCTGATACCAATAGCTTCCACCCTGAAGGTCAGTGCCACTCTGCTTATCCCAGGTGTTGATATCGTAGACATTGCCCCATTCATCGGGTGTGCCGCTCATTGCAAGACACATTGACACGCGGGTAAGCTCTGCCTTACGGTATTCCTCCATGTAGAGCTCGCGGGCGCGTTCATTCATGATGTCACCGATATTGACTGTAGAATACATCTCCTTGGCATTGG
>DAWBVG010000019.1:0-3739 GCA_052279865.1 Muribaculaceae bacterium | reverse complement strand
GGATGTGGGTAGGTACATACAAAAAAGGTGTGTCGGTTTATTATCCCAGTGAATATAAGTTCCCGAACATGCATGTTGCCGATGTAAATTGCATTGCCCGGAATCCTAATGAGTTTGCAAGCGTATGGGTCGGAACAGATCATTCAGGTTTGATGAAGTATAACTATTCCACAAATGAAATTGTCAAGATTGATGATCCCCGCGATACCACTCACAACGCCATAACATCATTGATGACTGATTCAAAGGGAAATCTTTGGATTGGTACTTATCAAGGCGGCTTGAAAAGGTATTCGAATGGGAAATTCGAATACTGGGATATGAACAACGGACTCTCGTCGAACAATATTTGGGCAATTCTTGAGGGAGATGACGGAAAGATATGGTTGGGCACTCTGGATGGAGGTCTTCAGATATACAATCCTGCCGACGGAAGTTTCAAGACAATTGACAATACCAACTCAAATATAAGATCAAATTTTATAAATACGCTTGCCAAAGGTCGTGACGGCTCCGTATATGCGGGAACAACATGGGGAGTGGCGCGTATATCTCCTTCCGATTATTCCATAACGACTTATAGTGGCAGCCGAAAGGATAAGAGAGACTTTTCCAATCTGAATATCAATCAGATTGCTGTTGATTCGCGCGGTCTTGTATGGGTTGGAACAAGAGAGGGTCTGGAGGTATACGATGTAAAGAGCGATACCCTCTATGACCTAAGTCTGTCGGAAAGATTTCCCAACCCGTTTATCCTCGGCGTGATTGAGGGATCAGACCACAGTATGTGGGTCACTGTAGGCAATGAGATCTTCAATATAACCGTAGCATCCGACAGTCAGGAAAAACGCTATTCGTTTAATGTAAAGTCTTATGGCAGTCATGATGGAATTGTGTCGGGCACATTCAACCAGCGGTCGATGTGTCTCTTGCCTTCCGGTGAAGTGCTTGCAGGTTCTATCGAGGGGATTCTTACGATTAATCCTGAGAAAATAATCGCTGACACGAATGAGCCACATGTAATTTTTACAGGGCTCGCTATAAAAAATATTCTCGTGGAAACTGGTAAGGAATATGACGGCAAAGTTATTTTGCCGGAAGCGTTAGACTATACCGACAGAATTAAGCTTAAACACAATCAGAATGATCTTACGATATATTTTTCAACTGACAATTACAGCAATTCAGAACATATCGTATATAAATATAAGCTTGAAGGGTTTGATGATGACTGGATCACCTGCGCGGCAGGAATGCACCATGCAACATACACTAACCTTCCTCCCGGCACATACACTCTTGCCGTGCGGGCTATAAATTCGGATGGATTGGAGGGCGCAGAAGAGAGTAAAATTAAAATAATTATTTCCGCACCCTGGTGGGCTACCTGGTGGGCTAAATTGCTATATGCGTTGATTGTCATCATTTCAGTGGCAGGAATCCTATTTTATTTTCATAAACGTTCCCTTGCCAAGTTGCGTCAGCGCCAACAAGAAGAACTCGCGAAGAAAACAGAGGAATTGAATCAGTTGAAGTTCAAGTTCTTTACAAATATCAGCCATGAACTCCGCACTCCTCTCACGCTCATACTCTCGCCGGTGGAATCCATGCTTAAAGAGAATCCTCAAGACAAGACTTTGCGCAGACTCCACACTATTAAAGCTAATGCTCACAGATTGCTTTACCTTGTGAACCAATTATTGGATTTTCGGAAAAACGAGATGGCAGGTCTGACGCTTCATTTGTCGGAGGGTGATATCATAGCTTCGATAAGAAATGCGTGTGACTCTTTTAAGGAACTGACCGACAGGAAAGATATTTCGTTGGAGTTTGAAACCTCGTGTGATCGGCTTGACATGGGTTATGACAATGACAAATTTACAAAAATCCTGTTGAATCTACTATCGAATGCTGTCAAATATACTCCCGAGGGAGGACGCATAACTGTAAAATTTTCGAAGAATGATGGCAATAAGGCTGTTATCTCAATCGCAGATACGGGTAAAGGAATATCGGATGTTGATAAGCAGCATATATTTGAGAGGTTTTATCGAGGTTCTGACAAATCTGACCTGAATACCGGTACCGGCATAGGTCTTAGTCTTGTTTACGAATATACAAAACTGCACGGAGGTTCGGTTGAGGTGGCTGACAATGCACCGAATGGAACTGTATTTTCGGTTATCTTGCCAATACGTGAAGGGGTGTCATCTATAGATATAGAAAGTAATGCTGTTGATGAGAAAGTAGATACTGAGGTTTCTGAACCTGAAGATAAGCAACAAGATTCTCAATTAGATGAAAATAAAGGTGATAAACCCAAAGTGCTATTCGTGGATGATAACCATGATCTCATAGAATTCCTCAAAGATGAGTTTAGCGAGACTTACGCCATCTCTGTGGCGTATAACGGTGTAGAGGCGTTGAATCTAACCGAAAAGGAAACATTCGATCTTATCGTAACAGATTTGATGATGCCGGAAATGGATGGCATAGAGTTATCGAGACGACTTAAGTCGAATAAGGCATTTGTTGATGTGCCTCTTATAATGCTGACAGCCAAGCAGGATATGGGATCCATGATCGAGGGCTTGACTCTCGGAGCGGACGATTATATAACAAAACCTTTCAATAATGAGATCCTTTCCCTGAAGATGAAGCGACTGATAGAACTCCGGAAGAAAGGTTTGAGGCGAACACTTATTGATCCTACACCGAGCAGGATTGAAATAACATCCCTTGATGAGCAGCTGGTGGAAAAGGCTGTGAAATACGTGGAGGATAATATATCGAGAAGTGATCTGTCGGTCGAAGAGCTCGCTCAGAACATGGGTATGAGTAGGGTGCATCTATACAAGAAAATATCCGCGCTAACAGGTAAGTCTCCGATAGAGTTTATCCGGTTGCTGCGACTCAAACGGGCAACGCAATATCTTCAGGAAAGTCAGCTGACTATTGCGGAAATAGCTTACAGTTTAGGTTTTAACAATCCCAAATATTTCAGTAAATATTTCAAGGAAGAATTCGGTATACTCCCCTCAGAATATCAAGGAAAAACAGAGGGTTAACAAAATAGCCCCCTTTTGTTAACATACTGACGTACCATATAACGGCATTGGCTGCTTATGAAAACATTCCGCCCGCAGAGATACGGTTTTTGTGGCTAATTTTGCTTTGTCGGAAAAAGGTTTTGAAACCAATTCCGTCAGATGTTGAATTAACCGAAAATCAGCCAATGAAATCAAAAAGTATAGCTCTGTTATTACTGTCGGCGTTGCTCATGGAAGGAGCGGTAGCGGCAGGTTATGTCCCCGTGAAGGATGGTATCGTTGTTAATACAGCCGATGGCAAGGTGCGCCTGAAAGTGATAAATGAAAAGATCATTCGGGTGTCCGCAACTCCGGAAGATGTTTTCCCGGAGGACGCAAGTCTTGTTGTCTTGCCGGTGAAAAAAACACCACATTATAAGATATCTGAATCTGATGAAAATGTAAGCATAGCAACTTCGGAAATTAAGGCAGTGGTGTCGGAAAAGACCGGAGCCGTATCGTTTTTTGATAAGAATGGTAAAAAGATTCTTCAGGAGAACCAGAACGGAAGAACGTTTTCTCCCATCTCTGTGGAAGGGACGGATGGCTATTCGGTTCAACAGACGTTTGAGTCGCTGAATGATAACGAAGGACTTTACGGTCTGGGACAGCATCAGGCAAATGAGTTTAATTACAAGGGTAAAAATGAG
>DAWBVG010000018.1:0-1635 GCA_052279865.1 Muribaculaceae bacterium | reverse complement strand
ATGTCATACTTGGAAGCAAAATCTTGAAACTTAGCAATCGAATCGGCTACTTGCGAAATTATTTCCTCAGCATTGCGGATGCTGTTTTCTTTGGCTATATAAATCAGATCTTCTTTCGTAATATCATCTGTCTTACCATAGAGAGACAGGCAGTGTGTTGTTTCCGCATCCGTACCATACCTGTTGAATATGAATGTCAGATCGTATGCCGGCGATAATCTCCATCTACCTGTTCTGTCAAGCAGAAACGAGAAATTTTTATTGTGGTCATCCGTATTGTTTGCCAGAACGTTGAACACAAGTCGACGGAATAATTGGGAAATCTCGATTTCAGTGAGTTTGAGGCTACGACAGGTTGCAAATAAATCCTCATAAGAGTCGGCATCAGGATTTATTGCCGCCAAAGTCTGCATATGAATTTTTTCTCCATTTTTTCTATCGAAACGTTTCGTCATGAAATGTTTTACTCCCTCAACGCTCATGAGTCTGCAATCCTCCATCTCGATGCCGGATGTTGTTGCCATATCGTAATATGCCATCTCTATTTCGGAAGAAGGAAGGACTTTGTCTTCGAACTTAAGGATGAAATAATCGAAACCATCAACTGTCTCAATCTGACCTGAACGGATCTCTCCCGTAGTAGGGTTTATTGCCAGAATTGCCTTCATTTGTCTGCCTCCTGCGGATGTGCCTACTGCGAGGATAGTGTGCAGTTTCAACTCATCCGAATAATCCATTATGGTGCTTTCACGTTGCTCCTGAATTTCAAGAGAGAGGTCATATAATGACTTGACATCAACTTCTTTCGGATGTATCAATTCCTCTGCTGCAGGTTCAAACTCCAGAGCACCCATGCTCCGTTTACCTATAAACATGAGTTTATAAAGAGGGGTGACTTTATGTTTTGGAATTCTATTCCGTTTAATCCATTTATCAAACACTTTGTTACCCCACGAATCCGGAAGAGAATCCGCGATAAAGGGTGGTAAATTCTGATAAATTCGTCGCGCATCTCCGAAGATGGGATTATTTACATTCCATTTATCCGCGGGATGCATCAATGGCGACACATCTGCACGATTACTATTTTTCGGATTAAAAACAAAATATGTAGTTTTTCTTACTTGATCCCAAACGAGACGCCCCAACTCTTCTCCCCATAATTTCACTGTCAGTACGTTCATTTTTTCGGATGTCTTATGCGTTGTCTTTTCTTATTCTCTTTATACAGGTAAGGAGATTCGGGAAGATCCGGAATCAGCTGCTGCCAGTTGTGCTCAAGATCCAAAGCCTTGAGGAGCTTGAGCATGGTGACAAACGACAGATCAGTAATCCTCCCCGATTCGAATTTATAAATCGTCGGTACACTGATTGCCGTTAATTCCGACACTTGCCTTTGAGTCAAATTAAGGCGCATCCGGTAATCCTTAAAACGGGCACCCAAGGTACGAATAGCCTCAACAGGTGATACATTCTCCATCATAACCATAAGCAGAGTTATTATTAAGCCCTAAATACCTCTATAAATATAATTATACTTATATTTAAGTAACGCATCAAAATTACCAAATATTTCTTAAATATGCAAATTAATTAATTCAACTTTAGCAAGCGAAAAGTTGAAGTTTATAAGTT
>DAWBVG010000017.1:0-4187 GCA_052279865.1 Muribaculaceae bacterium | reverse complement strand
ATCTAACACCAATGTCAGATCTGCCTACAGTGTTACCATTGTGATCCAAATAAGATGTCAGTATTGTGTTACGTCGAAGATCTCCCGCCTCAAATGTATCATAAAAAGTACGATCTATACTATAAAGCTGGATCCATCCTCCTCCCATTGGGAACGGGTCGATTTTAGCAACATCAGTAGGAAGCGAATGCATCAACACAGGATTGAAATTTCCATGTTTGGGATTGCCGTCTGCTGTTTCATCACAACTAATGGCGGCGATAATCTCACAATTGAATTTATTGGCATTCTTGAAGAGATCTGCATAAGGATTATCCCCTTGTTTATAAAGCTTATATTTGCCGTTGTTGAGGTCATTGAATGTTTCCACTGCTTTCTGATAGTAACCTGGCATATGCTCTCCTTCATTAAGATAGTGTCGCATCAGACAGAATTTAGCGAAATCACGAGTGAAACGACCACGATTGGGAGCGATTTCGGGAGCATATTTAGCCGCATACTCGAAATCAGAGGTGATATACTCCGTCATTTGATCGAGAGTCGGACGCTCTACGGAAGCCAGAGTCTCCGAATCAATTACTTTGGTAGGATCAAGAATCACAGCCACCGGTCCAAAATTGTGAAGCAGATAATACATCATAAGCCCTCTGCAAATTTTTGCTTCCCCTATAAGTGAATTACGTTCCGACTCATCCAGAACATTTGCCGGTGCTTTTTCAAGAACTCCAATAATCTCCGTCATTCGTGTAATCTGCGCCGTTTTGGGGAAATGATTAAGAGAGTTCGCATCATCAACGTTACCTCGCCAATAATAAACGCATTGATTATAGTCGGCTTGCGTAAGATATGTCCAGCCACCTCCATGTGTGCGGACGATACCGCAGATGTCAGAAGTAGCATCGAACATACGCATTACCCCTCCGGAGGGAATAAACCAACCATGCATCACTCCACCAGATCCCATGTCATATGTCCAGACTGTTGTGAATGGAAGATAACATGTCATCATATATGATGTGTATTCGCCCGCATTTGACGGATATTCTCCCGGATTGAGAGTGCCATATAGGTTAGGATCAAAATTGTTTTCACAACTTGTGAAAAGCATTGCAATTCCAACTGCAAGCGATGTATATAATTTAAGTTTCATTATATCTATTCTTTAAATTGTCAGAAAGTTAGTTTTAATCCCAATGTATATGAACGAGTCTGAGGGAACTGCCCTCCGGCAAGAGTACCCGCTGTGGTACTAATCTCCGGATCAGTGCCTTTGTAATTGGTAAATGTGAAAGGATTTTGGAAATCCACAAATACACGTACCCCCGAAACATATGTCTTGAATACCTTATAAAGAGCCGCCACAGGTACATTGTAACCCAAGGTGATATTGCGTATTCTTGCAAATGACGCATCTTTGAGAGTTGTGTCAAATCCGATGTTGCCCGGCATCGTCATCTTGGAAGCGGCAAGACCGGGGAATTTAGCTCCAGAACCACTGTTTGTTTGAGAATTCCATACCTGATATACATACTTTCCTACATTATTGTAATCAAGTCCTCTCGGAAGGCTCTCTCCCTTGACACTGAGCTCATATGCAGTATTCCATTTCTTAACTCCAAGCTGACCATATAAATATATGTCCAGATCGAAATCCTTATATTTGAATGTATTCCCAAAGCCATAATAAAGTTTTGGGGTAACATCATATGTATTCACATCAGAAAGATCTATTTTACCGTCATTGTTGGAATCTTCAACCAATGGAAATCCAGGCAAACATGCTGATGCACCTAAAGTGCGTTGAACATCAGTCAAATTAGACCGATCAGCATTGATTATTCCGGTTGTCTTGTAATAATACACACTGTTCATTGGTTCGTTCTTACGAATCTGGAACACCTGATAATCATAATTGGGCATACGTTCCACCCAAACGGCTTTATAGTGTGACAAAGTAAGACTTGTGCTCCAAGAAAAATCTCTCGTCTCAATGTTTCTTGAATTCAAACTCACATCAATACCACTTCTGCGATAATGGCCACCATTAATAGGACGTTCACCATGCATACCTAAAAGTTCTGTAGGAGCAGAACCCAACAAACGGGTCACATCATTGCGGAATAAATCAATACTTCCGCTAAGCCTATCGTTAAGTATAGAAAAATCGAGACCTATATTTTTCATTGTAGTCTTTTGCCAGCTCACGTCATCATAATTTGCACCGACTATTATATACGGAGTATACGTTGTCGTGTTTCCATCAAATTTCACATCTTCACGAGTCGTGTTTATTACACCATAAAGGGTCGTACCGAGATTGTCAGAGCCGGTTTCTCCATATGAAGCTCTGAGTTTCAACATATTGATCCATTCAACATTTTCAAGGAACGCTTCATTATTGATTTTCCATGCCAGAGAGACTGACGGGAACCATGAATATTTCTTACCGGGAAAAAACTTATCGGTACCATCACGACGTACAGAAGCCGAGACGACATACCTATTAAAAAGATCAACAGAAGCTCGACCGAACTGCGACCGTTTTTCATTTTTAGCTCTGTTGGAAGACGGATAAAATGGTCCATCTGCCTTCTCTACATTATCACCGGCTATAAGGTCATTAGCATTCTCATATGAGAGATTCAGACCATTCCAACTTGTAAGATAACGCCCCATACCGATCATCGCAGATACATCTGCGGGTCCAAAAGTATGATTGAAATTGAAGAAACCTTCGAGCGTGGTATCAAGACGTTTATTGGTTACTATATTACCTCGCGATTTTCTCTGAAGCCCAAAATACACATCACTGGGGATATATGCATCTCTTTCTCCTGTTTCGTAATTGGCACCATACACTCCTCTAAATGTGAGCATATTCTTTACAATGTCTGCATCTAATGCCAGATTGACATACCATGATGTGTTTTTAGTATAATCACGAATATCTCTTAATGCAACGGGGTTCGGAACATTCACAAACTGTGTAAAATCTCCGTTTTCATCATAAGTGGGAAGATATGAGGGATAAGACTGCGCACAAAAGATTGCGCCACCTCCCTGTCTGTTTAAATTGCCATTATCTCCACCATTGGTTGAGTTGTTATAGTTGTTCTGGTTTATATTTGCGATTGTGGTGAATCGTAAAAAATTTGTAAGATTAACCTGAATATTTGTACGCAATGCAAAACGTTCCATATCTGAATTGCGAACTGTTGCATCTTCCTTATAATAATTCAATCCGAGATAATACTTAATGAATTTACTTCCTCCGGATATGGAAAGATTATGGTTTGTTATATACCCTGGTTTGAATTCATCTGCCAACCAATCATGATTAATTGCTTTAGAAATTTCTTCATCAGTAAAATATGGTGTCCATTTCCCATCATAGCTGGCATTTCCATAAGGATACTGCGCTCTGTCATAAAGATAATTTTCTTTGCTGAATAGATTAACCATATTCATAAGTTCCGGTCCTGTCAACATTTCAGTATACTTGTAATGAGTCTGCCATGAATAGCTGCCTTCATACGTCACAGTAGGTTTCCCTTCCTTTCCCTTCTTTGTCGTGATAAGAATGACACCGTCAGCGGCTCCTATACCATAGATTGCAGCCGAGGCATCTTTCAATATTTCAATAGATTCTATATCGGAAGGATTAAGTCCTTGTAAACTTGATCTGTTGACTGAACTTGGAAGATTTGTATTACCGGTGCTTCCCTCAAGTGGCTGATTTGGAACAACAACACCATCTATAACATAGACAGGATTGCCACCACCTCGAACTGAGATATTGATACCTCCTCCCGGTTGTGGACTCCCGACTGTAGCTTGCACACCTGCTGCTCGACCTAAGAGCATTGAATTAACATTACTTGAAGCTGCTGTCTCTATGTTGTCTGCTTTCACTGTGGCAATAGAGGTTGTCAGGTTTTTACGACTTGTGGCTCCATAACCGGTAACCACCACTTCATCCAGCAGATTTGAGTTCTCGAGCATCTGAACATCAAACGTGCCGCCATCACCAACCCTCTTACTCGTGGGATTATAGCCGACATATGAAAATTTCAGAGAAGATCCTTCTGGCACTTCCCATGTATACTTACCATCGATATCTGTCATCACACCTCCCTTAGTTTTATCGGACATTACCGTCACTCCAACTAATGGCTCTCCATTAATAT
>DAWBVG010000016.1:0-11412 GCA_052279865.1 Muribaculaceae bacterium | reverse complement strand
TTCGGATGCCGGCACTCCCGGTATTTCTGATCCTGGATTTATGCTTTCCAGAGCGTGTCGCCGCAGAGGTGTGGAAGTGGAATGCCTTCCAGGAGCCACAGCCTTTGTGCCGGCTCTCGTATCTTCCGGACTTCCCTGCGATCGTTTTGCTTTTGAAGGTTTTCTTCCTGTGAAGAAAGGGAGGCAAACACGTCTTGCCGAATTGGCGGAAGATCCCAGAACCGTGATAATTTATGAATCTCCTTTGCGACTTGGAAGGACGCTCCGGCAACTTGCTGATGCATTTGGGGTTGAGCGTCCTGCGGCTGTGTGTCGGGAAATATCAAAGATGCATGAAACCATAAATAAGGATACACTTGGAGCTCTTGCCGATTATTATTTATCGAACCAAGCGAAAGGAGAAATTGTTATAGTCATCGAAGGGAAATAAATTAATCTCTTCCTGAAGCGGAAACTATAAATTATAAAACTATACTAATATGAAAAAAAGCGTTTTATTCCTCGGTGTCGGAGCATTGCTGCTGGCATCTTGCTCAGGCAATCAGAAGAAAATTGATGAGGATTCTATCCGTATCGCAGATCTGACAGCTGAATATCAGGAAGCTGCTACATTCAATGACTCTCTTATGCTCCTTATGGGTGATATCTACACCGGACTTGATTCCATCAATATGCAGGAAGGTTTGCTCTATAACATGGGTAATGGAGAGAGTGCCGACCGCCGTGCCGAGATCCGTCATAACCTTGCTTCAATCAAGGCTCGTCTTGCAGCCAACAAGGCTCTTCTCACTTCAATGGAGGAGAAAATCAAGGCATCGGGTAATGAAAACAGCGTAATGGCTAAAACCATCTCGCAACTTAAAGAGCGCATTGCAGCTCAGGATCAGAAAATCAATCAGCTTGAATCTGAACTCGCCACTGCAAAGGGTCAGATCGAAACATTGAACACTCAGGTGGCAGAAGGTCAGGAACAGGTGAAGACTGAAACAGCCGCCAAAGAGGAAGCTCAGGCACAGGCTGTGGCTGCTGAGAATGAGGCAAACAGAGTATATTATGCGATAGGCACCAACAAGAATCTGAAGGAGAAAGGTCTTCTGGAGAAGAAATTCCTCGGCGCAACCAAGGTTCTCAAAGGTAATTTCGATGCATCTTATTTCGTAACAGCTGACAAGCGTACGCTTTCTGCTATTCCCACCAATTCCAAGAAGGTGAAGATCTGGAGCAATATGCCGGCAGACAGTTATAAAATAACCGGTGAGAAGGACGGTCCCAAGACAATCCAGATTACAGATCCTGCAAAATTCTGGAGCCTGACAAATCATCTTGTAATTCAGATTGACTGATATTCGATCAACAATGCATAAATAACAGTGCATATGCGAAGTAAAAATATAAGAAAAACAATAAACAGGTCGCGGCGTATATGCCGCGGCCTTTTCTGCTTTATGGCAGGCGGAGCGTTGTCAGCATCTGCGGCGTCATTTTCTGTTGATGAGATTCATCCTCCTCATTGGTGGACAGGGATGAAGGATACCTCACTTCAACTTCAAATCCATGGTAAGGACATCCGTCCTGCAGATTTCTCGGTTTCCTATCCTGGTGTCACTGTGGATTCTGTGGTGCGTCTCGACGGATCTCCAAACTGGCAATATGTATATCTTACAGTATCACCGGAGGCTCTCCCGGGAGTGATGAAACTCGAGTGGAAAGAAGGGAAGAAAAAAGTTGTAAAGGAATATGAATTGCGGGCACGTCGTAAACAGAAAGGGGCTCAAGGCTTCACGGCCGCCGATGTGCTCTATATGGTAATGCCCGACCGTTTTGCCAATGGAGACGAGAGTATAAATGACGTGAGGTCGCTGCGTCATCATGTGGCGGTTGACAGAGAAAATCCTAATACACGGCATGGGGGCGATCTGACAGGAATATCCAATCATGTGGATTATCTTGACACTCTCGGCATCACTGCTGTCTGGTTGAATCCGGTGCTGGAAAATGATATGGAGGGTGGCAGCTATCATGGATATGCCACAACCGACTATTATCGCGTCGATCCCCGCTTTGGCAGCAATGCCCAGTATTCCGCACTTGTTGAGAAACTTCACGACAATGGAATCAAGACCGTGATGGATATGATCTTCAATCATTGCGGGTCGGGACACCCCTGGTTTGAGGATCGTCCGTCGTCTGACTGGTTTAATTTCCCAGACGGTTACGTCCAGACCAATTACCGTCTTTCAACCATCACTGATCCATATGCCACCGATTATGACCGTAAGCTTACGCAAGATGGGTGGTTCGTGGCTGAAATGCCAGACCTGAACCAGCGCAATCCACATCTTATGAAGTATCTTATCCAGAATTCTATCTGGTGGATAGAGGAGGCGCAAATCGATGGCATACGAATGGATACGTACCCCTATGCCGATGAAAAAGAGATGGCACGCTGGATTTCAGAGGTAATGAAGGAGTATCCGAATTTTAATATCGTAGGTGAATGCTGGTTTGGCGAAACAGCCGGTGAAGCTTTCTGGCAGAAAGGTTCTCCACTTGCCAATGCCAAGAATCCTGATACAAATCTTCCGGTCGTGATGGATTTTCCTCTGATGATAAAGAGCAAGGATATGGCTCCTTTCAAGGCTCAGACAGATCCCTGGAACGGGCTTAACGTAATCTATGATCATCTGGCGCTCGACTATGTATACCCAGATCCTATGAATGTGTTGCGTTTTCTTGACAATCATGACACAGAGCGTTTCATATTGACCGAACCTGAAACACTCGACCAGTGGAAACAGGCATTGACACTTCTTCTTACGATTCCAGGTATACCTCAGCTTTACTATGGAACAGAACTGCTGATGCACGGGACGCGCGAAGGAGGCGATGGCAATGTGCGTAAGGATATGCCCGGAGGTTTCCCGGGAGATAAAACCACGGTGTTTACCAAAGAGGGACGTTCAAAATTGCAGAATGAGGCATTTGATTTTATTTCTACGTTGTGCAACTGGCGTCGTAACAGCAAAGCGATAGGGGAGGGCTCGATGAAACATTTCATGCCTACCAACGGTATCTATCTTTATGAACGTCGAGCCGGAGATGACACGGTTATCGTTATGATGAATGGCAGGGATGAAGCTAATGATGTGGATATGACAAGATATCTCGAAATCATGCCCGAGGGAAAGAAATATAAGGATATACTGACCGAGGAGATAGTCGAGCCCATTACTGCCGATAAGAAATATCGCTTTGCTCCGCGCGAAGTTAGAGTGCTCACTCCTGTGCTTAAATAGGGCGCTTAAATGGGGACTTAAATGGGGCGTGATAGGGCGGAATGGGGATGAATGGGGATAGGGGATTTGAGGTACTTATGCAGGGGTATGATGAAAAGTGAAAAAGATAAGGATATGAGAAGATATAGGAATTTAATGATAATTGCCGCAATAGGGGCGCTTGCTTTGACGGCTTGTAAACCTACGGAGAAGAATTATAGGTCGGCATATGATGTGGCGGTAAGTAAACGCGAGAAGGCAGCAGATGCACTCGCTGCTGATGGCTTGGTAGCTGAAGATGCTCCGCGCTCACAAGTGATTGACGGCGATACGCTCTATTTTGTAAACGAGGTTTTAAAGGTAGATGATGGAGCCACTCCTTTGAAGGCACTCAATGTGGCTGTTGGTGTTTTCAAAATGAATACCAATGCTCGCTCAGGAGCATTGGCATTGAAAGATAAAGGATATGATGCCCGCGCAGCCCGCGCCGTAGGCGACAAATGGTATATCCTCGCCGGCAGTTTCGACACGATGGATGAAACCCGGGCGTTCCTCAAACGATTCCGCAAAGAGAATCCGACCTATCCCTACATCGGACTCAACGGCAATCCGGTTGTGGTCAGGCATTAGGTTTTAGGCTTCAGGCGTTAGGTATTAGAGTAAAAGTAACCCGGTTCGAATTTTGATTCTAACCGGGTTACTTTTATATTGTTGTCAAGTTCTAAAGCCTAAAACCTAACGCCTAATGCCTAAGACTAACGCTTTACCATCACTTTCTTGCCATTGCGGATGTAGATGCCGGCGGGGAGGGAGTTGATGTCTTTGCCTACTGGAATGCCCTGAAGGTTGAAGATTTCGCTATTTGATTCGGTCCTGTCATTCGCGATCTCATCGATTGCTGATGCAGAAGGGTCTACTACAAAATAGATTATCGGAGCGTTGATCGTCTGCTCCAACCCCTTTTTTCCCATGTAGAAAACAACGGCGGCATAACTATTGCCCGCTTCTGCTTCCGTGAAGTCTACGGATCCCTTCACTGTTGCAGATTGACCTCTGTTCAGGACTGGTGTCGGTCCCATCGCACCATAGGTTAGGTTTCTTCCTGATAGATCTCCATTGAAAATTAGTGTATACACCTGAGACCCGAAGAATGCTCCGGTATTGGTTATATTTGCGGAGAATGGAATTTCAGATGGATTTGCAACAACGAATGCCGTCCTGTCCGTGCCGTTGATATTCTCCTGTCGTGTTGCAGCTCCTGAGATGGCATAATCCGTTACTGAAAAACTCATGGAACCGAGAACAACATATACGGTAAGAGGTTGACTCCATTCATAATATTCACTGCCACTCGCATTTTTTGCAAATTTGAGGGTATATTCTTTCTGGGTTGTAGGCGCAGTTGCTCCTTCAAGAAGCTCGAATACTGTCAGAAATTCTGTTTCAGTCTTTTCATTCGGTTGCAAAGTCAGGGTGACACCCTCTCCAAACATTGCCTCTTCATTTCCATCAAACAGAACTGGATAGAATCCTCCTGTCATCTCCACGTTGGAGGCGTTGGAGATGGAAAGCTTAATGCGGCATGCGTTCTGGTAATACACCTGAGTTGTCGGAGCTGCCGAAACTATTGATAGTTCTGCTTCGTCAAAACTCTGCACGCTCCAATTGTTACCGCTTTTGGTTACATATACGAAATTGTGTGCTCCGCTTGTGGTGCATACGGGAGTCCAGGGTGCATTCGTCTTGTTGGCGTCTTGTGAGCATACGGTCACTTTATAGGTTCCGTTGGGAAGATCTGAAGGTAAGGTTGCAGCCCCGCTGCCTTTTATACCTTGATAGGAAACCTGATATCCATTGAGTGTTAGGGCAGAGATCTCAACTCCGGAAAGAAAGGATACGTATCGGGTTGTTGTGGAAGTGGAACCAACAGCAGAAATCTCAACCCCCATATTGATTTTTACTGCGGAAATGCCAGTATTGAGCCAGTGTCCGCTTCCGTTGTCAACCAAAAGATTAAGCGTTGAGCCGGAGATGCTTCCGGTAAGATTGCCGAACTGTGTGAGGTAGGGATTCATTTCTTCTGAAGTTGGCTGAACTCCTATAATAATATCTTGACCGGAGTTGTAGCCACCGCCTTCGCCACCGCCTGTACCTACAGAATCAGGATTGAGAGCATCGAGAAGGAAATAACCGTCAGACATACCTCCCCAACCCCAGTTGAAATGATAATATCCGTTGCCGTCGTAACCATCGCATACAAACTCATGACCTACGGAAGTGGATTGACCTCCGTACAGCACCGGGCGACCGGCTAAAAGTTCGTTGTAGATAATCTCGTCCCATTCCGTGGCATTGAAATATGATCTTTGCAGGTATTGGATGTATGGATTATATTTGAAATTTTTGGATAGGCTCATTGCCGCGTTCATGCTGAGTGCGCCAGAACCGTTAACACCATAATTCATTTTGCAGGCATAGCCGACTGCCTGCATAAGAGTCGCAACCGCCTCTGCCTGTTCGTTTGTGTAGTCATACCCGGAATATACATCCAGCATGTTGTCCCAATCGAAGGGTTTCTGGGCAAGATTGATGAATCCTACTCCGGTTCCACCGGCAGGGATGGTTGCTGTGACACGTCCACTTCCAACCGGAGGATAATTGTAATATTTCATCACCTGAGCCATTGCTGTGGCGACGCATCCCGACGGACATTTGGTATTTTCCACCGCCGGGCATAGATTATTATAAGGAGTTCCCTGGTTCCATTTTGTTTTTACCAATGGAGATATGGCAGTCTTTCCGGCACGAGTCGTTCTTTGCACAGGCGATTCCTTGGGGGATGCTGATTCAATCTGGGCTGCATATTCAGAAAGCCACCATTCGAGTTGCGGCGGCATATCTTCCGAATCAAAATTGCCATTGTCGGCATAGCCCAACACGGGAATCGCCTTGTCATCTCCACTGACGATGAGATATCCCTTAGAGTTAGGACGATCGAAAACATAAATAGCCGGAGAGCCCCCGGGTGTCTGCAAAGAATAGCTCAGAGTCATTGCTCCGGTGCTGATAGCGGATTTGCGCATGGCAACACTACCTTGTGCGCGTTTGAGTGCCTGTTCCGGCGAAAGAGGAGCAGCGCTCATCGCGAGTGCAGCAGCCAGCATGCCTGCAAAAGTAAAAATTCTTTTCATATATTTTGGTTTAAATTCAGATCAAGAAGTTGTTTAAACTAATTTTTACGGTAAGATTTATTAATATTTTGGAGTAGATTTGACCGATAGAAGAGGAAGCAACCTGTTGGTTGGTTCCGATGAAAGCGGTCAAAGATGCCCAAAAGATTATTAAAGATTGCCATAAAGTTTACAACTTTTTAGAATTTTTGAATAACGTAAATTAGTTTAAACAACTTCTAATATACAAAAGTAACAAAAAATCTTTAAAAATGGTTATTTATGATAAGGAAAGAGCCGCCATAAAATCTGACGGCTCTTATTTAAAAAGTTTATTAATCATGCTCCAGTCGCACTTTATCAGTATAAGTTGTCTTCTATCTCCTCAATTATATAATCAGACAATAAATTTGTTGTTGACGAGAAGTTCGCGCCAATTAAAATGACTTTATGCGTTCCGGTATTAAAGGGGGCTGAGTATCCTTTTCCCTTTATCTGCGCGAGTGCGGCTTCCGCAGTAGAATCTATCTTGAATTCAAAAATATAAATATACTTTTCGGTCTCCACTGTCATATCAGCGCGTCCGGATGCCATCGTTATTTCCGTGCGGGTGTAAAATCCCATCATACTGAAGACCACCTGCAGGATATTCTGGAAGTAAATTTCTTTATCCCTGAGTGTGCCTGGAGACACTGATGCTATTAGAGACTTAAGTCGTTCCATGAATTCCGCAGCTTTTCCATCGAATACGTCCCTGATGAATCGTGACATATCGAAAGCTGTACGGTTGTTGCCGTTGAAAACATAGTTATCGTAGAGCGATGACCAGAAACCGGTACGCACCTCATTGTTTGGGAAACCAAGAATATACTCTTCGAACATCGGGTCATAATCCTTGATGGTGAGGTAGCCCGACTGATAGAGCAATGTTACAACGTTCCGGTCAGGATTGGTCATGTCCAGCAGTTGTGATTCGGTGCGACGTTGTCCTTCCAGTTCGTTGAGTACGTAATGATTTCGTTTAAAGAGTTTAATGAGATAGTCAGGTGATCCAGAACGAAACCAGTAGTTGCTGATCCTATTGTCCTTGAATGCGTTGAGGACACTGAAAGGATTATACATACCGCATCCGGTTTCGCTGAAATGATACCCGTCATAGTTATTACGGAACAGCTCCCAGACTTTTTCCTCCGTTATTCCTTTTGCTGCCGCGAAATCCTTGACAGATTCTGCGAAATACTTTCTGAACTCTGCCTCGCTTATTCCGCATATTTCATTATAACAGTCGAGCATTGAAATATCTCTGAGGTTGTTTAACCCCGAGAAGACGGTCACCTGACCGAATTTGGTAACACCGGTCAGCATAGCAAACCGGATAAACTCGTCACTTTCTTTGAGCACACTGTAAAAGCCGCGGAGTTGCAATCTCATGCTCTCGTGAAGTTCCTCCTGGTGCATCGTTTCCAGAAGAGGCTTATCGTACTCATCAATGAGGATAACGGCTTTGCGACCGGTTCTTTCTACAGCCCGTCGAATGATGCCCCGAAACCGCGAACCGACGCTCAATTCGTCTGCTTCTCTGCCGTACATATCCTCATACTCGCGTAAGAGAAGATTCAGCTTGCCCTCGAGTTTGGATGGGTGTTCATAGCTTTCTCCGCTCAGATCGAAGCGTAAGACCGGATATTTTTCCCATTCTTCCTCCATCCCTTCCAGCCTCAAACCTTGAAAGAGTTCACGTCTACCTCCGAAATAGGCTTGTATCGTAGATAGTAGCAAGCTTTTGCCGAACCTGCGTGGCCGGCTAAGAAAAACATACTGGTTGTTGTTGACAAGCTCGTGGACAAACCCCGTCTTGTCGACATAAAGGTAGCCCCCTTCGATTATCTTTTCAAATGTCTGTATCCCGACAGTGTATTTTATCATATTTTCCATTAGAAGCAGATTTATATCTGCAAATATAACGAAAAATCCATTAAATATGATTATTTCTGACAAAGAAAGAACCGCCTTGAGCTGTCAGTTCTTGGAAAGGTAATAAAATAAAACATAAAGACCACAGTCTGAATAGACTGCAGTCTTTATGTTTATGTTATTACGGATTGTTATTTAAGCAAAGAGCGGTCGATTGCCTTGTTATAGTCTGTTTCTGCAGCAGGGATTGTAAATCTCCATCCGTTGGCATCCGTTGTAGGATGGGAAACAGCATAACCAGAGGGCCAGTTTCCGGATGTCGGATCTTTAGCCACCCACTGACGACGTTCACAGGGAAGATTCCATCGTTTGAAATCTGGCCAACCAAATCCTTCGCCCCAGAGTTCTATACGACGTGTCAAACGTATTTCATCAAGTAGGGCTTGACCAGTCTTTGAGCATGAATATCCAGAAATACGTTTAGAATTTATTTCCTTAAGACATTCCTTAGCAGTAGTTTCATCTCCTGCCATAAATGCGGCTTCAGCTTCAGTAAGACACATTTCTGATGCTCTCATGAAGGGATAGGCACTGACGCCATATATATCTCCGCCCCAGAATTTAAATTGAGCTCCGAAAGGCATAGTAACAGGTCCTCCGGCAATGTTTGATCCGAGCTGCCAATAATAATCCTGTTGATTTGAGGGAATATTGCTCAAATAATCAAGACCGAGATAGGGATATAAAGCCCAGTCTATATTTGCAGTGTTGATCTGTTGCCATTCCATCAGTATCCAGTACATGGCTATCGGACGTAATCCAGCTGCGCGGATTGCCGTGCCTTCTGCATTTGCATAATCGGCTCCAGAGGCTACATCGAGAGTATTGGTATCATCAACCCAATCGGGATTCCAAAAATCTTCCGGTTCCATATTGTCCGGATTATAGCTTGCTGGTGTTTCAATCACCTTATCCGGCGTAAGATATAGATCACGTCTTATGTCGTTGGGATCCAACTGATCGTAAAGGTCTATACTGATGGCGCCGGCTCCTACGCCCCAGCTCTGAACATATCTACCATTGCATGCATATGTTGAACCAAAAGCCCAATAATATATATCGGATGCATCCTGACCCTGGTTCCAGATGAAGTCATTGTTAGTGTTTACGAAACCAGCCAAGTATGTATTGGCATCCATAACTGTGTAACCACTGCGGGCATTCTTGGCAGCATCCTGAGCAGTTGCCCAATCGTGCTTAATCATTGCCGCACGTGCCAGTACACCATATGCAACCGACATATCGGGTTCCCATTTGTATGAGCGTCTGCCTTGGCTCTCCCCATATAACTGAACAGCATTCTTGCAGTCATCGTAAATCAATGTAAGGACATCGTTCATCTTGCACAAAGGAATATCCTCTGTTCCCGGCTCGGTGCGCAACACGATGCAATATTTCTCACCATTATTGGAATCCTCCCAACGGGGTGCATAAAGTTGCAGAAGCTTAGTGTATGCATGAGCTCTGAATGTCAAAGCTTGAGCTTTCAGGAATTTACGCTCCTGGGCATCGCCTTCGGCATTATCAATGCCTGCCAGTACTGCATTTGCTTGTGAAACGAGATTATAGCAATAGTTCCAGGGCACTGCATTGAAGATCCATCTTTCATTGTCGAACATACGCCAATTGAATCCCTCTGCGCCCATTGATGCCATCCATAGCCCGGAGATATAGTCCGGACCGAAAGTCTCAAAGCAAACTGTGTTAATGTACGATTCACCGTTATAGTTATTGTAACTCGTGCCTGAATATTGGGTATTCATAGCAGAGCACAAACCGTAAATTGCCATTTTGGCTGCAGTGGTGGAGGCTGCAACGTCTGTGCTTGGGATACTGGTCTCTGGTTTGGTATCAAGATAATCGTCGGAACATGATACCAATCCTCCCGCCATCACTATTGACAACAGACCTTTTATTATAATATTTTTATTCATGTCAATTTCTTTTGAGTGTTTGGATTTGGTAAGTGTGTAGCAAACACAAGATTTAAACTTGATGTGTTAAACAAGTTTATTCAGAAGCTTGTTTTGCTGCAACAGAACCATTAAAATTTCACATTAAGCTGGAACGAGAACACTCTCGAAGGCACGTAATATGCTCCTTGACCACCTCCGAATCCATACTGTGGGTTCATACCTTTGCGACGGGTTACAGTGAAGAGGTTGTCTACAGAGAAGCCAAGATTAAGATTTTGCATCTTCATGGCATTAACCCATTTACGCGGGAAATCGTAGGAGATGTTTAGGTTCTTGAATACAAGATAATTGCTACTTGTCAACCAGCGGCTTGATACTCCATCGTTATAAGTGGATAGAGTCATGTCAGCTACCGGTACGCCATTCGTATCTATTCGATTCGGACTGTCTGCAGTCATTCCTTCGGGAGCACCTGTCCATGCCTTAAGTATATCCTTATGTAATGCTTGAGGATTATCGGTTGACATGCTCATCATGCTCTGGTAGTTTGCATCATCTGTTTTGCCACCAAGGCTGTAGGTAAAGAGCATTCCAAGATTTATTCCTTTCCAGCTCAGATTTGTGCCGAATGAACCATAAACGGTTGGTAACGCGGTCCCCATAATTTTCCTGCCGGCATATGTGGTGCGGGTTGTATATTTCTTACCATTGATTTCCACAAGTGCGCCAGCTCGTTCAGCTTGAGCCATTTTAGTGTCAAATGCATCCTGATCATAGTAACGATTACCATTGTCGTCATATTTATAATAGTCAGGAGACTGGGGATTGATCTCATAAAGAGAATTACCGGTAAGCTGGTCAACACCTGCCCATTCATATGTGTAATGTTCGTAAATGCTCTTGCCCTGGAACAAAGCTTGTCCGGTAATATCCTGTCCGTCGGGAAGTTTTATAATCTTATTCTTCATGAATGTTGCATCGACCGAGAAATCCCATTTGAAATTCTGGTTGCGGATTATATCAACTCCAAACTGCAGCTCCCAGCCGGTATTCTGCATTGTACCTATATTCTTAAGT
>DAWBVG010000015.1:0-9036 GCA_052279865.1 Muribaculaceae bacterium | reverse complement strand
TAAGAAGATAATTGAAGAATCCGGGAAGTATGCAACTCCGGAAGTATATCAGTTTCTTTTCAGTTCGATCGATTTGACAACTTTGAGCACAGAAGACAGTGTGCGCAGCGTGTCAAAGTTCACACAGCGTGTAAACGATTTTGACAACGATTATCCTCAGTTCAAGAATGTTGCTGCAATCTGTGTTTACAGTAATTTCGCAGAGGTTGTAAAAGCTAATCTTGATGTGGAAGGTGTTGATATCGCTGTCGTTGCGGGAGGTTTCCCCTCAAGCCAGACATTTGATGCCGTTAAAGTCGCAGATGTGGCAATGGCAGTTGAAGGTGGTGCCAACGAAGTTGATATTGTGATGAACGTGGGTAAGTTCCTTGATGAGAATTATGAGGATCTTTGTGATGAGATCATCGAGCTCAAGCACACGGCACGCAATGCCAAATTGAAAGTGATTCTTGAGACCGGTTGCCTTAAGACAGCAGCCAATATAAAGAAGGCATCAATTCTTTCGATGTATAGCGGAGCTGATTTCATTAAGACTTCCACAGGTAAGATCTACACAGGCGCTTCTCTTGAAGCAGCCTATGTTATGTGTCAGTGCATCAAGGAGTATTATGAGAAGACCGGTCGCAAGGTAGGTTTCAAGGCAGCCGGCGGCGTGCGCACCTCTGAGGAGGCTCTTCATTATTATGCAGTTGTCAAGGAAGTGCTTGGCGACGAATGGCTTAATCATGACCTCTTCCGTTTAGGCGCAAGCAGTCTTGCCAATAATCTTCTTGCCACAATGACCGGCGAAGAGACTAAATATTTTTAATCTCCATAAAGAGAATTCAATGAGATTCCGCAGATTTACCATGCTAACGCTGGCACTCCTTATTGGCGTGTCAGCGTCGCTGTGTGTCAGCGCACAGCAGAGAAAGCAATACCGCACTTTCGGCGTCGCTTTCTATAACCTTGAGAACCTTTTCGATACAATCAATAACAACGGCAAATACGATAAAGAGTTTTCGCCATCCGGTTCTTACAAATGGGATGGGAATAAATATTGGTCGAAAATAAAAAACATCTCTTACGCTATCTCTCAGATGACCACCAAGACCACCCCTATCGGTCCGGCGGTGATCGGAGTGAGTGAGATAGAAAACATCACAGTGCTTCAGGACCTTGTGAAGGCAGATGCAATCAAAGACTGGAATCTGCAAATCTGTCACCATGATTCTCCCGATGCCCGAGGTGTAGATGTGGGACTTCTTTACAATCCCAAACTCTTCCGCGTGATCAATGTCACCAATCATCGTCTGGTGATACCGGAGCTTCCAAAATTCAAGACCCGTGACCAGATGTGTGTCGTAGGTCTGATGGGAGGACGCCGCATCGCCATCATCGTGAATCACTGGCCCTCACGCAGAGGAGGCGAGAAAGAGAGCAGCTACCTCCGTGAGGCTGCAGCATCATTGAGCCGTTCGATTGCCGATTCCCTCTATAAGATTGATCCCAAGATGGGAGTGGTAGTGATGGGCGACCTTAACGATGATCCTCACAACAAGAGCGTGGCAGAAACGCTTGGCGCCGTGAAGAAAATAGAGAATACCGTTGATGGTGGTTTCTTCAATCCTTTCTGGGAGAAACTTGACAAAGGTATCGGTTCATATATTTACCGTGGAAGCTGGGATCTTTTTGACCAGATAATAGTCAACAAAAACCTTGTGGATGGCGCGTGTGGACTTAAATATCTGGGAGCGGAGGTGCTCAACAAGCAGTTCCTGCTGCAGAGTGACGGTCAATATCGCGGATATCCTCACCGCACATTCTCCGGCGGCGCATGGACCAACGGATTCTCCGACCATCTCCCAACTGAGATCTTCCTTGTGCAGGAAGTGGTGAGATAATGAAATGACAATAACCAACAACAAGACACTTATAAAATTATGCGAATTAAATTATCATTGCTAATGCTGCTGTGTATGGCACTTCCGTCGCTTGCAGCGACGGGTCTTACCGGTACATTGGTTGATGCCCGCACGGGAAAGGCTGTCGGTGACGCCAACATTCTTTTGCGCGACCAGGCAATTTTTGTGACAAGTGCTTCAGACGGCACATTCACCATATCGAATGCCGCTCCGGGCACCGACGTGCTTCAGATCATTGCATACGGCTATGCCGATGCGTATCAGGATGTCAAGATTGTTGACGGACTGGTGAAAAACATAGGTGAGATCAAGCTCGATCCGTCAGGATTCGAGGGTTCACAATTGGAAAGCGAGGATTTCCTATTTGATGAAGACCAGATTCTCGATGACGAGAGCGTGGGTCAGAGTGTCGGAACAATTCAGGGTGCTACCGATGATATCTATTATCAGACAGCAAACTATGATTTCTCCGTGACTCGTTTCCGCTGGCGTGGTTATGACAGCAACTGGAACACGGGCTATATCAATGGTTTCAATTTCAACGATGCGATGCGCGGACGTTTCAACTATTCCGGTCTGGGCGGCATGACTTCAAGCGCATTCCGCAACCGCACTACAGACATCGGTCTTGAGGCTGCTCCATTCGGATATGGCAATATCGGTGGCTCCAGCAACTTCACCACCTACGCATCAGAGTATGCTCCCGGATTCAAGGGAAATCTGGCATATACCAATTCAAACTATATGCTTAGGGCGATGTTCCAGTATTCCACCGGTCTTAACAAAAACGGGTGGGCATTCTCGGCATCAATCATCGGACGATATGCGCCGGAGGGTGTGATCGAAGGCACATTCTATAATTCTTTAGGTCTTCAGCTCAGTCTACAGAAAGTATTTAACGATCATCATTCACTCAACCTGACAGCATGGGGAGCTCCTACGCAGCGCGCAACTAACAGCGCAGCCACACAGGAGGCTTATGATCTCGCCGGCTCCAATCTCTATAACCCGTCGTGGGGTTATCTCGACGGCAAGAAGAAGAGCTCACGTATCGTGGAATCGGTAGATCCCGCCGTGCTCCTCAACTGGATATGGAAACCCAAGATGGGAACCAAGGTCAACACCGGTATCGGATTCCGTGCGAACAGATACAGCAGCTCCGCGCTCAACTGGTATCAGACTGCCGATCCGCGTCCCGACTACTATCGTTATCTCCCCTCCTACTATAAGCCCGATGCAGACCCGCTCACAGAGCCTGATCTTTATGCCGCACAGCTTGCCGCATATGATTTCGTGACTGACTGGTGGAGCGGTGACAAAGCACATCGTCAGATCGATTGGAACCGTCTCTATCAGACCAACCTTCTGAACCGTGAACAGTTTGACCGAGATCCCGAACTTGTGGGTCAGTCGAGCTATATCCTTGAGAATCGTCATTCAAACGTCACTTCATGGATGCTCAATTCCAATATCGATCACCGCATCAACGACAACATGACTCTCCAGGGTGGTCTCAGCCTCAACTACAGCGACGGCCACTACTACAAGACCGTGCGCGATCTCCTCGGCGGTGAATTCTGGCGCGATGTCGACAACTTCTCAGAGCGCGATTTCGCCGGAAACACCGATATCCTCCAGAATGACATGCGTTATCCCAACCGCAAGGTCTACAAGGGTGACATCTTCGGATATGACTACAACATCCGCAGCATCAATGCCCGCGCATGGTTGCAGAACCAGATCAACACAGCTCACTGGAATGTGAACTATGGTGTTGAGGTAAGCTTCACTGACTTCGTTCGTCACGGTAACATGCAGAATGGTCGTGCTCCCGAAAATTCACTCGGCACAGGCAAGCACCATTCATTCGACAATGCCGCTCTCAAGGCAGGCGCAACCTATAAGCTCGATGGTCGTAACTATTTCACCGCTCACGCATCTTACGGTACACGCGCACCTATGCCCGATTACAGCTATGTATCGCCGCGCACAAAAGACACTTCCGTGCAAGGTCTCAAATCAGAGCGCTTCTTCTCTGCTGACCTCTCTTACACCTGGAACTATTCCCGCTTCCGCGGTTCTGTGACAGGTTTCTATACTAAGATGTGGGACGGCATCAAGCGTTCAGGCTTCTATGACTATCAGCTTAACACTTTCATGAACTATTCAATGTCGGGTATGGAAACCGAATACAAAGGTATCGAGCTGGGTATGGAATACAAGATCCTCAGCAACCTCTCGGTTTCCGCAGCCGGAACATTCTCTCGCTATACCTACGAAAACGACCCTCTTGGTGTGCGCAGCTACGAGAATGGTTCGCAGGAGGATGTGACACGTCGCGTATATCTCAAGAACTATCATATCGGAGGCACACCCCAACAGGTTTATTCATTTGGTGTGAACTATAATGTGAAACAGTGGTTCTTCGAAGTGAACGCACAGTGGTTTGGCGACAACTGGATTGACCTTTCTCCGGCACGCCACGAAGAGATGCCCGGTCTCTGGAAATTCTGCACTTCAGAAGAGGAATATATCCAGCGACGCGATCAGATCACCTATCAGGACAAACTCAATTCGGAATGGGTGATGAATCTCTCCATCGGTAAGATTGTCTACACCAAGTTCGGTTCTGTGAATTTCAATCTCAGTGTCAACAACCTTCTCAACAACCGCAACATTCAGACCGGAGGTTATCAGGAGGGTAAGTTCGATTACACCGATTATAATGTCAACAAATTCCCCAACAAGATCTATTATGCTCAGGGCATACGCGTCTTCTTCAATGTGGGAATCAGATTTTAATTAATAGAAAATAAAGATGAAAAATATAAAAGTCATATTTTCGATGCTGGTTCTGATGGCGCTGAGCCTCGGATCATGTAACGATGACCTTTCGCAGCCCCCTGTAAATTTGCCTGAGGGGGGTGTTGGCACCGGTGAATGGGATAACCCTATGACCGCCTATCAGGCAAGCCTTGGAAGCATTAACGAGAAGCTTGGCGACGTTGTTTGGGTAAGAGGATATATCGTAGGTTTTGTGGATACAAATGTCGGTAACGTGCTTAAGGACGAGACTGCTGCATTTACTGTGCCCGCTACCGTAAAGACCAACATCCTCATAGCAATGGATCCTGAGGAGAGAGACTGGACCAAATGTGTTCCCGTACAGCTTCCCAGTGGAGATGTTCGTAATGCCCTCAATCTTGGAGATCATCCAGAGAATCAGGGGAAGGAGGTCTGCATTTATGGTCAGACCGGTTCCAAATATTGCTCAGCCTATGGCGTTCGCTCGGTGTCGGATTATAACTGGGGCAATGCGGGTATCGAACCTGATCCCAACATGACTCTTCCTTATGGTGCCAAGGCTATCAGAAATCTTGATTTCATGGGTGGCATGCAAGGCTTCACGTTCGATCAGGGTGTTGCTCCCGCAGAAGGATTTGAGACATGGACGCTCAATTCTAAATATGGTTTTGTAGGCAGCGGTCGTGATGCTAATGCAAAGGTCAATTACAACACTGATGCCATGGCTATATCTCCGGAATATGACCTTGCTGGGTTCGTGGAGGTTCGTCTGAACGTGCATTCGGCAGCCAATTATTTCACGAATACAGAGAATTTCAATCAGATGTGTCAGGTTCTCGTGCGTGAGGCAGGTGCGTCAGAGTGGGAAACCCTTGTATTCCCCATACCTTTAGCTGGAAATTCTTGGACATTTGCTGATTCCGGATATATCAATCTTGACAAATATGCCGGTAAGAAGATCCAGATAGCATTCCGCTATTCTTCGACGACCTCTCTCAATGGAACATGGGAGATCGACAAGATGCAGATTTATGGTGTTCCTGTCAACTAATTGCTTCAATGAATAATAAAGACAAAAGAAAATGAAACTCAAGAATATATTTCACTCAGCTTTGGCTTTGATGGCATTGGGGGCAATTACCTCCTGTCAGGCAGACATGGATACTCCTGCGCTTGTTGAGCCAAAAGCCACGATGGAGGCAAACACCACCATCTCAGAGTTTAAAACTGCATTTGCCGATCAGACGGTGTTGTGTCCCATGAAAGATGAGGAAACCAACACTCCGTATATCATTCACGGACGTGTTGTGTCAAGCGATGCCACCGGCAATATCTATAAATCAATAGTAATCCAGGATGAGACCGCTGCGATTGCCCTGTCGGTGAACCAAGGCTCTACCTATACCGACTATCGTATCGGTCAGGATGTGGTCGTAAATGCCACGGGGCTCTATATCGGTTATTACAACGGGCTGCAACAGCTTGGCTGGTATGACCTCTATAATGGTGCTCCATCGCTTACATTCATGCCGTGGGATATCTTCCTCGCTCATTCAGAGCTTAACGGATTCCCGAATCCTGATGTAAAATATGTGGCTCAGGATGCAGCGTGGCCCTCGGAGAATCCCTACTGCATTGTGACTTCATTCTCCCAGCTGCCGGCTACAGGTGAGGCTTTTCGCAACATGCAGAGCCAGCTTGTGGAATTCCGCAACGTGCATTTTGAAGAGGGTGGCAAAGAGACTTACGCTCCTTATCAGGAGAGTGTGAATCGCACTCTCGTTGATGCCAATGGCGCCACACTGACAGTGCGCACTTCAGGCTATTCCAATTTCTACAACGAGCTCATTCCGGAAGGCACAGGTAACGTGCGCGGTATCCTCTCTTACTATGGCGATGCTTGGCAGCTTCTTCTCCGCGGCTTAGGCGACGTGATGATCACCGAAAAGGGTCAGAAGAACGATCCTTACACCATCGAGGAAGCAATGGAAGTTATGGATCAGGGGGCATCAGGTTGGGTGACCGGTTATATCGTAGGTTCTGTGAAAGCCGGCGTGAACGATGTTACATCCAATAGCGATGTTATCTTCGGTGCTGATGCCGAGATGGATAACAACATCCTTATCGCTGCTTCTGCCGATGAAACCGACTGGAGCAAGTGTCTTGCAGTAGAGCTTCCGCAGGGAACTGCATTCCGAGCTTCCGTCAACTTGGTTGACAATCCCGATGTGCTTAAGAAAGCTATTCTTGTCAATGGTAATCTCGCTACATTCCTCGGCATGCCTGGTATCACCGGCAATGGTGGCACAGCCAACGATGTTGAGGTTGACGGCGTGACAATCGGCGGCGGTGACACTCCAACTCCCGGTCCTGGCGAAGGCATCCCTGCCGGTAACGGAACGCAGGATAGTCCTTTCAATCCTGATCAGGTTAAGAGCCAGACTGATGCCACTGGCGTTTGGCTTGAAGGATATGTAGTGGGATACGTTGCAGATAAAAATTGGGATAGTGCAGTATTTGGCACTCAAGCTTCAGACGGCGATAATTACAAGAATGGCACGAATGTTATTCTTTCGATGGTCGCACCGGGTGAGGCAAATGCTTCAAATTCTGTGCCTGTCGGTTTGAAGAATACAGGAGATGTTAGGACAACTCTCGGTATATCTAAGAATCCATCTATATATGGAGCACGTGTGAAAGTGAAAGGAGATCTCAAGAACTACTTCGGAATGAAGAGTGTGAGGGATGTTACCGAATATGTTATCGTAGAAGGTGGGGGCGACACTCCGACTCCTCCCGAACCGACTGGAAGCACCGTATACGAAGGTCTTGTTACGGGTGATACGGGTTGGACATATGATAATGTAACTATGCCGGAGGCTGCTTCCACTTACGGAATCTGGCAGTGGGATTCAAGATATGAAACCAATCAGTATCTTAAAGCATCAGGCTATATCTCAGGCACGGCATACGAAGCGCTCTCTTATGCTATTTCTCCGGAAATAGATCTTACCGGTTATACTTCAGCATCGGTTAATTTTGATCATGCCGCAAGATTCCAGACTACCCTTAAGCAGCTCTGCGGGATAGTTGTCCGCGAATCAGGATCGTCATCATGGACAGAACTCACAATCCCGACATGGCCTGTAGGAGGCGATACTGAAAAATGGAATTTTGTGAATAGTGGAGATATTGATCTTAAGGCGTTCATTGGTAAGAAGATTCAGATTGGATTGAAATATGGGTCTTCTACTTCTGGAGCGGATACTTGGGAAGTTAAGAATCTCAAGATTACAGGCTCAAAATGAGGTGGTCTTTAGATATTTCAGATAATAATTTCGGGGTTTGAAACCTTAAGGTTTCAAACCCCGAATGTTTAAAAACATTTATATAAATTTAGAATAAAAAAGGATTTTTACGTTATATATTGTTGAAAAAGTAGAATATATTTTAGTTAGATAAAAATCCATATTGCGAATGAAGAAATTATACATAAGTTTTTTGCTGATGGCATGTGTCGCTATCGGTGCTTCGGCTGAATTCAAAGCCGGATATTATAACCGGATGAACGGTAAGAGCGGAGCTGCGCTTAAAGCCGCAGCCAAGGAATGCGTGCAATCGCATCAAACCCTGGTATATACGGATCTTCCCAATTATTGGCAGTATTCGGATGTGTATCCGGAGCTTGTGAATGGATGCAAACGGTGGTGGGACATGTATTCCGATGCCGTGTATTTGATTCAGCGCGGACAGAGCGGCAAAAGCAGTTTCTCGGCGAACAAGATGCAACGAGAGCACAGTGTCCCCAAATCGTGGTGGAAGCTGAACGGCTCTGTGGAATATACGCCTGCATATTCCGACATGTGGAATCTTTACCCATCCGATGGCGCGGCAAACCAGGCGAAGCTCAATTATCCGTTAGGTCTTACGGCTTCAACAAGTTTCAATAATGGCGTGACCAAGGTCGGAGGTGCTCAGACCGGGTATGGCGGCGGAAGCCGCAACGTGTTCGAACCGGATGACGAATACAAAGGTGACTTTGCACGCGCATACATGTATGTTGCCACAGTCTATGACGACATAAACTGGGTAATCAATTATATGTATAAGAAAGAGGCGTATCCAACCCTTGTGCCCTGGGCAAAGGAGATGCTTTTGCAGTGGTGCCGTCAGGATCCTGTAGACCAGAAAGAGATCGACCGCAATAATGTGGTGGAGCAATATCAGGGTAACCGCAATCCTTTTGTGGATTTCACGGATCTCGCGTAATATATCTGTGGAACGCTCAATAAGTAGGGATGCTATTGTTATCAGCAGGAATTTAGTG
>DAWBVG010000014.1:0-2198 GCA_052279865.1 Muribaculaceae bacterium | reverse complement strand
CTATAATAATTTTTTCGTAATAAATTTAAACAGTTTCTTAGAGTTTAGACAATAATTCCGAACCTGTCATGACATCCATCTTTGAGAACGCAAACAGCTTTTTGCCAAGGTCTTTAAGGGAATGCCCGATATGATAGACTTCCTCATCTATAATCAGGAAACGATCATGAGCCTTGTTGTAAGCGTGTAAGGTCACACCCGGATACTGTCGATTGTGTCGCTCAACATCCTGACGGAGCTGATCTGAAATCCTGCCATCGTAAATATCCACAGTCACACCGGTATTCCGTTTCGACAGTTGCACAAGTACCGAATCATCGATATAACTGTCAATAACCACGATTCTACGTTTTGCTTTGCGAATCAGATCTGCGACAAAAGCATACGCATCAAAAATCTGACCATTGAAGAAAATGCCCTCTTTAGGAGGCAATGATGTCCTGACAAAGAAATCGACATCCCTGCGAATAGCAGCGATTTTTCCGTCCTGCTCCAAAAGCCGCCTGTCAAGTCTGTCGCTCATTTCAATCAACCTTTGATTGACCGAATATCCACGAAGTAGATACTCCTTCAGTATCTTATTGGCCCACTGGCGAAATTGAGTGCCTCTTAACGACTTGACTCTGTACCCCACAGATATGATGACATCAAGATTGTAATATTTAGTTCGATATTTTTTGCCATCAGATGCAGTTGTCAAGGAATCCTTGACAACTGAATTAGCATCCAATTCACCTTCTTTGAAAATATTATTAGTATGAAGGCTTATATTTTGTTTTGTAGTCTGGAATAATTCCACCATCTGAGCCTGCGTCAGCCACACGGTATCACCTTCAACTTGAACATCAAGTTTGAGGGTTTCGTCAGGTTGATAAATTATTATCTCGTTTTCTTGCGTTGGTTCCATATGCAAATATATAAAATATTTATGATAAGTAAGTATCTTTTATAGCTGATTCCAACACTTTTATATGAACAAATAACACTTCTCTTGTTGAAATCCTGCTTCAATGTTTTTTTAACATCATTACCACCCTCCCCTCCATATTACTTGAGCTTTCGACACAAAATTTCTAAAAACGGTGTTGATAACATACCATACGTATCACATCTATTTATGTTATACAGCATATTATATTGATGATATCAATAATAATTTATATCTTTGCATTTGCATACCGCAATGCAGACCACGCCAGCTGGGAGAGGTTCTTCCGAATCAAACTCCAGCCTGGAGGTTGAGTGGAGCGGGATGTATTGAGGGCATGATTCTTCATACCTGAAAATAAATACATAAGAATGCGTTTATCCGCGCTGATTCTTGACACTCTGAAATGTCTCGCAAACTTTCATATTCTTGTCAAGGGTTGAGCAACGGTAGATGCCCGTGGATATGTGATTATCTTGCATTGGGCATGGTATTCCGAGAGGAATATAGCCGGATGCACTGATTGCATATACTGGCGTGGGCTTCTGCGTTGCCGTCCGACAAGAATAGGGCAATGCGAGAAGCCTCAGAGTGTAGGACGGCAACAGATACAGATTCCTACGCTTTCTTTTTTACTAACCTGACGCCAACGAGAGGATGACCGCGGCATGCGAACTTAATGGAGAATGTCTTTTTCAAGCCGTGGGTAGGCAAGGACTATGATTCAGGAGGGATCTTCGGTAAAAAAATTCTCGTGTTAGGAGAATCCCACTATTGCGGGGGATGCAACAATTGTGGAAATATCGCTAATAGTGGAGACTGTTCCCAATTTACAACAGAGAAATGCATAAAGCCCTATCTTAATGGTGAATCTGGAAGATGGGGAGCCACATTCAAGAAATTTGAACAAACTATGGTAACGGGAGATATAGACAATAATCTCCGCAAATCTATATGGAATTCTATAATATTCTATAATTATCTTCAAGTTTCTATGCATACTGCAAGAGAAGGTGGAATATGGGAAGATTATAGACAGAGCGATCGTGGCTTCTTTGAGGTATTAGAGAAGTATCGGCCTGAGTTAATTATCGCATGGGGTGTTTCACGCCTGTATTATAATATGCCGGGAGGAGACCGATGGATTGCCGGAGAAGACAAGGTCGTGGAGAACTATAGCGTTCGTAATGACTACTATAAACTATCAGACGGCTCAAAAGTAAGAATAATCTGGATTTATCATCCCTCCACAAGCTTTACGTCCGAATGG
>DAWBVG010000013.1:0-13915 GCA_052279865.1 Muribaculaceae bacterium | reverse complement strand
GAATATAACATCAACAATCCTGTGAAATTCAATATGGTTGGTAGCACCATATTGCTGAACAATCCTTCTGTGCGGTATTGGAAATACATCAATACGTTGGAAAGCCCCATAAACAGGAACCCGATAATGAAGGTGGTCCGAAACTTTACTTTCTTCAGGACAAGAAGGATGGATATGACCAATCCTATGAAGCATCCTGCTATAGCCCATGCGCTCAGCGATGCGCTGTGGAAATTGTTGATGGGAGTTGAAATTTTGGAAAATGTGCCAACGAATATGTTTGCGGAATTGAATATCATGGTGATGAGAAACAGCAGCACTGACATCCATATATTGCGGTATCTGAACACTCCTAACGGTAAGTAGGCGTTGTCTCCGTTGCGTATTGATACCAGTATAAACATGCCAGTGGAGAGAAGCGCGCCGGCTGTAGCGATGCTGATGGAGCGGGAATCGAACCAGTCAAGGGTTTTACCGAAGACCAGCACATACGCTCCGCAACACAAGGCGATTGTCATCAGAAGCAATTCCGGAACTTTTCTCCATTCAATCTTGTAGGGTTCTTGTCTTTTCTCAGCGGGCATTGTTGCAACAACAAGCAGAATGGCTGCAAGCAACATCTCGATTACTACATAATATGCATCCTGCCAATGATATTCGTAGGCAAACCATGCTGTCACGATATTGCTTGACTGAGCAATAAGGAGAATGAAGCAGTAGAGCACGGGCATGAGGAACGTGCGCATACGCTCCATTTTATATTGTGCCGCAGGGGCGGGTGTCTCAGTCATGGTGAACATTGCAAGTGTGTTCACACCGGTCAGATATGGAGCGATCGTGAATGTGCAATTGAGCATCACGATTATGCGCACGAACCCTATCAGCAGGCATGCGATGAGCAATACGGGCAGACTGGTGGTGACAGCGCACACATAGTTCAACGGAATGAGCAATGCAAAACAGATGAGATACGTCTGTCTGATACGCCTGACCTGCAGAAACCGCAGCATGAACGGCACGAACAGGCACATCCCGATGCTCGTATAGAAACTCGCAAGCTGTATCTCCTCTGTCATCATTCCCAACGCTCCCGACATTTCGCTCATGTTACTCAGATAGGCGCCTCCTGAGAATGTAGGCGGCACAAACATGAACATCAGGATGAGTATGCCAAGCGGTTTAGGCACCCAACGATAGAAGGGAGAATTTCCTTGAATGGCGTTCATTATTCAGTCACATTTACTTTTACCTCACACATCATCCCGGCAGCCATCCTGCGGCTGTCTTCAGCGGGTATTGAATCGGAAAAATCGATGCGTACAGGCACGCGCTGTTGGATCTTTACAAAGTTTCCGGCTGAATTATCCGTTGGTACCATGGAATATTTTGAACCTGTGGCGGAACTGATAGCTGTCACCTTTCCGTGGAACACGCGTCCGGGAATGGCATCGATACGTATCTCCGCGTGTTGAGATTCCCTGATGCGTGACATTTGTGTTTCCTTGAAATTTGCCACAACCCATTTCTGACCGGCAGGTATAAGCGTAGTGATTGTTTGTCCCGGGCTTACCAGCTGCCCTTCTTCAATAGAACGTCGCCCTAAGAAGCCGTCGGCTGGAGCTGTGATTATTGTGTACGACAGGTTAAGACGCGCCATGTCAACGGCAGCATTTGCGCGCATTATGGCGGCATCTGCGTTTTCCTGTCGTTGGCTTACTTCCGTTACGGTTGAATGCGCGGCATCGCGCTGCTGCTTCAATGCGTTGACGCGAGACTTTGCCATGTCAAGTTCTGTGCGGTACTGCTCTACCGCCACGGGTGTGGTGGCTTTCCGTTCCAGAAGTCTGGAATAACGGTCATAGTCACGTTGCAGTTTCTCCACGCGCAGTTCCGCCTCTTTAATTGTAGATTCAAAAACAGCTGCGCTGGTGGAGGCTGTGTTCACTGTGTTGCCGATAACTTTGCGTCCGCTTTTCGCATCGATCAATGCCGCTTCTGCCTGTTGCAAAGCGATGGCGTATTCGCGTCCGTCGATTATCATCAGTGTGTCGCCCTTATGCACATACTGATGTTCCGTGAAGCGAATCTCCTTTATGTAGCCTGGCACTTTTACGTTGATTGGCGAAATATATTGCTCAATCTGGGCGTCATCGGTGCTTTCCGAACCATTGTCAACATACATCATCACAATCATGATGATTCCTGCGAGAAGGAATAATGCGGCTGTTATTGTTGCGATCTTTTTCATATTTAGCTATTTATTTTGTCAATAATGAGAGATTGCCTGAGAGTCTTAGCAGGTCGAGGCGCGCGAGGTTGAACTGGCAATGTGCTTGCACGCATGCCGACTGGGCTGTGCGTAGTTGCATCTCGTCCTGCAGGATTGACGTCATGGAGGCGACACCTTCGCGATATTGCTCTTCCGTTACGTTATAGACATCCTGTGCCTGACGATAGCTTTGCGACTGTGTGCGATAGACTTCAAAGTTGTGACGGATTTGCAAGAGTGCGTTGGAATAATCGCGGTTTATGCTGTTGCGCAGAAGTTCGATCCGGTTTTGTGCCTGTTCCGCCTCATAACGGTGCTGACGTATCTGAAGTTTTTTGGAGTTGGCATCGAAAACCGGAATCGAGATATTGAGTCCGATGAAACAATTGCCAAACCAGTTCTGAGAAGATTCCCGTGTATGGAAGAAATGGCTGAAGCGGTCTTGATAACCTAAGCCTCCGGCATAACCGGTGAGGGAGATTGTGGGGATATATCCAGCTTTTACAGCTCCGATTTTGCGTTGCGCCAGATCCTTCTGAAGAGCGACGAGGCGGAGTTCGGGCAGTGTTTCGCTGAGACCAGGTGAATGAAACAATTCTATGTTATCGATCATTCTTTCCACCTCTAATGGCGTTTCCGGAGAGAGGTCAAGTAGAAATCTCAACATATTGAGTTGTTGGGAATAAAGTATGGCAAACTGATCTTTCAACGCTTCAAGGTTCTGCAGGTTGATCATCGCTCGGTTGAGGTCAACCTCCAATACTACACCCTGTTCATGCATTGCCTCCGTTATGGAACAGAGCTCCTGCATACGGGTTATGTTTTCGCCCGTAAGTCTAATCTGTTCAAGCGAAGATTGTGCGAGGTAATACACTTTCCCGATCTGCATTGTCAGGTCTTCCACGGCTTTTTCGTAAGAGATAAGGCTCAATTGTTCCACCGTCTTCGCAACATCCACGGCAGCATAGATGCTCTGGTTATATAGCGGCACGTTAAGCTGAACTCCCACGTTGACATTATATTGCATGCTGCGTATCGTTTGCCATGTAGGATTGTCCGGAAAGTCGTTGCCCAAGAGCGTACCTGTTGTTACATTGACCGGTTGCATGAGATAATCGGTGAACTGAAAGGCACCGTTGATCACAGGCAGTAACCTTGCGCGGTTTTGAGAAACACCCGTCGTGCCCTTTGCTATGTCAATCCTTGAATTGATTAGCGCCAGATTATTGGTGATGCCAAGGTCTATACACTCCTTCAATGTCATTGCCTGAGCTGCGCATATTATTCCGACCGACAGGAACAAGAGGAAGATTCTTTGTCTCATATCTTTTTTCTTGCAAAATTACTTCCCCGGATTGAGATGATGATTGTCAATTTTAACGAATGATTGTGCAATTTTCAAACTGAAGTGCTTTTATAATTGATGGTTGTGGCAGTTTTTATATCTTTGTAGTGGAATTAATAGGCAATATGCAAAATAACACATTTCATAGAAGACCATTGGGTATTGACGAACTGAATGCGAACCATTATCGCGTATCGGTGCATAAGTATGGATTTTTCCTTTGCAAAAGAGGAACCGCCAGGATATTACTCGGCGATAAAACTTATATTATTGCTGCCAACCATCTTTGCATATATGCTCCCAATACCTTTTTTCAGATATTGGAGAAAAGCGATGATCTTGATGGAATATTGCATGAAGATTCGGTTGATGCATATTATCCGGTAGTAAGTTCGATAAATATAAAGAAACGATTGACAATGCGTGAAAATCCCATTGTGGTGATTTCTCCGGCGCAGGCTGCAGATATTATGGCTCTTAGTGATACGCTTGAGAGGAGTGCTATTGAGAAAAATGGGAATAATGCTGAAGAAGTCCCCGATGGTATTCATGAAAAATATCTGGTTTATTTAAGTTATGCCCTTTGTCTGAACGTGTGTGAAGCTTATTTCAGCAATAATCCGGTAGAGGCGATGTCTCAGGATCGCGAGGATATCGTATTCAACAAGTTTTTGATATCCGTATATGGGCATTGTCACCGAGAACGCACAGTGCAGTATTATGCCGATAAACAACATCTTTCTCCATATTATTTTTCAACGATTATCCGTCGCAAGAGTGGAAAGAGCGCGTTGCAATGGATTGAGAATGTGACCATGACATTTGCCAGGCAATATCTTCATGATTCATCCATAAGCATTAAAGAGATAGCCGAGCGACTTAACTTTCCTGATCAATCCACGTTCGGCAGATATTTCAGGCATCGCGAAGGGTGCTCACCCTCAGAGTATCGTTCTAAAAATATTCCCCGGAACTCTGTTGCAGGAATTCCAGGGAATGGATTAAGTTGAAACAATCGGTTTTAGAATGGATATTGCCCGGTGCATGCACCCTGCATTATGCCGTTGAGCATGTGTGGAACTGCAATTGCCCCGGTATTGCGGTTTATAATACCGAATGTTCCGGTCTGTGGCTGCCCATTGTCCCAGTAGAATGGGGCAAGTCCGTTTTCTTTCGCGGCTTTGGTGACGTATTCAAGATAATAGTAGTCGGATTTCTTTACATCCTTGTCAGTAATTGAATGGCATACAGTGCCGTATTCTCCGAGAATCACAGGATAACCTTTATCCACAAAAGTGGATTTAATCAATCCGAAGAGATTGTCTACGTAGTCTTCCTGGTTGTTATTGTCTGCGGTATAGTATCCTTTGCGATATCCCCATGAACGTAATTTCTTGTCGGTATGTGTGAAATCCATCGGATCATAAAAATGCACTTCCACCATAAGGTGTGACTTAGCCGGATCCGAAGGCAACGTCAGTGCATCCAGAGCGCGCCATGGGTTGCAACACCACGACTGCACAACAAGATTACGTTGTGCATTTTTACCTCCGGTGGCACGGACAGCATCGACAAAGGTCTGATTGTATGTTTCAAGTGCCGAACGTTCACCCGCCGACGGCATGCCCCAGTTTTCGTTTTCTCCTACCTTGTTGCGAACTTCATTGTTGCCTGCAAAGATCAGTCGCTGTCCATAATTTGCAAATTCAGTCGCAATCTGTGTCCAGATTGCTTTTTCCTTCTTCACCACATTGGGGCAGTCATCAGCATTGGCATGAAGTTCAAGCCATCCTCCATCCCAATGAGTATTTATAATCACATACATGCCGCTCTGGTAAGCGTAATCCACCACCTCGCGAACTCTTTTCAGCCAGGTCGGATCAATTGTGTATGGTTCGATGTCAGCAATCAGATGTGAGCTCCATGCGCAGGGAATACGTATGGCGTTGAAGCCGGCGGCTTTTACGCCATCAATCAGCTTTTGCGTTGTGGCAGGATTTCCCCAAGCGGTTTCTCCGTCAGGAACTTCCAGGGAATTTCCGATATTCCATCCGGCAAAGATATTTTTAACTGCCTGTTGCGCTGTCTCCCCGATATTGTTATCTGTAGGATAGGATGGCTCCGGTAATGTATAATGAACCTGATCCGGGTCATCGGCATCAATATTCGGCTTATCGCTTGCGGCTGCCTGAAGAATGGTTACGCTTGCATTATTTCCATCTGCCTCTACGGAAATTGATGCAGTCCTTTTCTCGCTGCCCGTATTTTCATCGATTTTGACTTTAATCACCCAGATGCGGTTGGAATCTCCATTTCGCACAGCGTTTTCAAGATGCACCCACCCTGCATCGCATCTGGCGACCGGTGAGGATTGCGATTCAACGTAGAGGGTGTTTTCACTCTGTGAGGCAGGCACGGACAGTTCGGTCTGCGCAACCTTAAAAGTCATCGGTTGCTTAGGATCGTCAGAGTCACTGCAAGAGAAGAGACCCGATGTGATGACTTGTAACAATATCAGCAGAAGTATTTTATTCTTGTCCATAAACAATTTCAATAAAGTGAGAGGGTGCTGCAAAACCACGGATTTTGCAGCACCCTCCAATGAGATATAATATTAGCGTTTGATTACTAAATGATAAGCAAGATATTCATCTTTTTCGGAAGACCTCGCGCCAAGCCACATGCCTGTGACTTTGCCGTTTTCATCCTTGTCAATTGTCATGACCCTGAGGGCATTGTTCGCATCAAGAGCGAAACTTGCCCAACCAATCACTGTGAAAGATGGTATTGTGCTCTCAAATGTGAATATTCCTTTGTCATCAAGAGTGAATGTTGTATTGACTTTGGTTCCGTCGGGTAGAGTAAATATTGCCGAGTTGTCGGCGCTGTCCATTGTTAGCGAGAAGCCGGCGTAGACAGATGGATCAACTGCGCCAAGCCAATCTGGATAATCGGATGCTTTCTTCCAATCGTTCATGAAAGAGCCGGCGAGCGTGCACCAGTTGAGCGGTGTCTCCGGAGATATTCCCCATGTCAGTGAAGTGCTTGTTGACTGGGTGATATCATTTCTCCAACCATCGGGAAGTTCAGGTTCGGGCGCGGCATCCGGAACGTAATTCTCGAAATAGTCGCGTGTCACGTAATTGATGGCATCGTTGCTGTTGTAGGGCACAATCTGCATAGCTGTATCCGACAGATACAGCAGACGGAAGGTGCGGTCTGATATTTCTTTGGTATTCAACGGGAACACATCTGAGAAAGATATCGTATGATTGTCGATGTCAAGCATATAAGTGCCTTTGCCTACAACATTGCCGGCAGCATCGGTGATTGTGACGTGAGCTCCGCCAATCAGGTCAAACGTCATGTAACCATAGTTTGCCAGTCCGCACATCCATGAGTTTCCGGCATAATCGGCAGCCCAGTACCAGTTCTCATCGTTACCAGCGGCATCTTTTTCGGCAGGAGTGGGATCTATTGCATTGGCTTTATCCCAGGGAGTGGAATCAATATAATTGGCATAAGAGGTTTCAGTCTCATCTTTTGAATGCAGCTTATCCCAAGTATAATTATGGTTGAAATACCAATGTGGACCTTTCCAGAATGTAGTCTTGGCAGCGCCGTCTTCGAGTTGCGCGAGGTCGATCTGCCATGTCTTGCTGTTGCCAATGCCACCGCTTAGACGGTTCCACAGGAAGTGGTCAACAAACTCTGTGCAGAATTCATCAATATGGAATGATGCCGGTCGGCTCCATACATAACCACCCTTCGTGCTTACACCCATACGAATTTCGTAATCGCCGTCGAAGGCTATTTTCAGGGTGTGTTCGTTGCTCACGGCGCGTCCTTGAGGTGTTTCCCATGCGGTCTGATAGGTGGAAGGGAGCAGACTTTTGAGATGAACGATATTAGGATTGGCAGGATCGTGCGTTATGGAGAACGCTACACCTTCCACGAGATCATCACTTTTGATGTCGGGAGTGGCAAGGTCATGGTCATCGGGCGAACATGCTGTAAGAAGAGCCACGCCAAGACCAAGAGCCATGTATATTTTTTTAAGTTTCATATTATAATTGATTTAAAACGTTTTTACCAGCCCGGATTCTGTTTGAGGACTCCGTGCGATAATGAAATCTGGTTGGCGGGAATCTGACTGAGACCCTTTGTTGCCACAATCTTGGCGCGGTCATATACAACCTCTGCGTTTTTCCCACCATTCTGCACTGTGCCGCCTGAACGGACCACAGCATCAGCCATTACATCAACTCCCTGACGGAGAAGATCCCAATAGCGTATTCCTTCGTATGCGAGTTCTCGGGCACGTTCGTCAAGGATGCTCTGTTTATTGGCATCAACATGTGGCAGACCGGCACGGCTGCGGATCATGTCAAGATAATCGTTGGCATTGGCTGAACCAAGTTCTGCAGCCATCAGAAGAACATCGGCATAGCGGACGATAATCCAAGGCTGAGCGTTGTTGATCATGAAATCGGCAGTCCCGTCAGGGTTTGTTGCCGGCTGTCCGTTGCCAAACACAAGCGGAGTGTATTTCTTGAAGTTTAGACCTGTGTATTCGCGCCAATCCTTATAACCGGAGTTATAATCTGCAACAGCTGTTACACCCTCCGATGCCATATCGATTGCGGATGCAGAGCGTCGATTGTCGCGAGCGTCGAAAAACTGACGGAAATATCCGGGAGTTAAGGTGGCGATACCCCAACCTTTCCCATAAGGCGTAGAGTTGATGTTGCGCATGCCGAGATTCACGAGCCAGCGGTTCGCATCATTGTTTCCATCATAATCCTGTGTCGGAGTGAATGTCTGAGCAAGGATAACTTCTGAATTGGCATCGCCTGCATAGGTTGATTTTTCAGTGTCCCATCCGGTTTCGCCTTTCAAAGGAACGAGTGATGCTGCAGGCCATAAATCTTTGAAATCCTTTACGAGCGCATATTTGGTGGATTTTATCACATCTTCCGTTGCCGTGAGGGCTTCCTGACGGGATATGGCTGTGCCGTTAGAGTATACAGGATCAGCGCCATAATATCCGGAGTAGAAAAGATATGCTCTTGCGAAGAGGGCTTCTGCCGCATATTTGGTGATCTTGCCGAAATTCTCAACTCCGAGATTGTCATTGGGCCCTATATTGTCTATGGCATATCTCAGATCATCGAAGATAAGGGCATATACATCCTTGGGATCTGCTTGCTCGCGGTTGTCGCTTGATGGTTCGGTGAAGAGGGGTATGTTTCCCCAGAGACGAACCATATCAAAATACATTATAGCTCTCAATGCACGGCACTCCGCCATGATGCGGGCATGGTTTGTTTCGCTTTCCCATGTTATTTCAGGTTCTGCCGTGATAAGTGTGTTGCAGCGGAACACTCCTGCATAATACACTTTCCACTCCTGTTCGAAGACATTCATTTCCGATGGCGCGGCAGCTTTGTCGAAGCGGTCTACAAGCTGAGCTCCGTAGCCATCACCGACTCCGGCACCTCCGTAACATTCATCCGACATTATCGAAGATGCCATGAGAAAGTTGTATGCTCCGGGGTTTGATGATATCTGACGCCATCCGTCATAACACCCGTAGAGGGCACGCAGCGCCTGGCTTTCAGTTTTGTAATAGTTCTGTGAGTTGGGTTCTGTTTTGGACGACACGTCAAGGAAGCTCTCCGAACAGGATACCAGTGTCAATCCTGTCAGAGCGACAAGAGCGACAGATATTTTGGTTCTTATATTTTTCATCGTTGTGTTCATTTAAGAAATTAGAATGCCAGATTCACACCAAAAAGGAATGTTCTTGAACGGGGATAGAAACCAAGGTCAACACCTGACACCCACGAAGCGGTTCCATAACCTATTTCAGGATCCATGCCATCATATTTGGTAAATGTGACGAGATTCTGAACCTGGAAATAGAAGCGGCAGTTGCTGAGCCATTTCTGATTGATGAGAGGAGCGAAATTATAACCGATTGTAAGGTTACTGATGCGGAAGAAATCTCCATTCTGGAGATAGAGGTCGGAGAACTGCCAGTTGATGTTATCGTTGGTAACACGTGGCATTTTGTCTGATGTTCCTTCACCTGTCCATCTGTCAAGAATGGCTGTGGTATAATTAGCTTTTGCATTTCCCTGATTGCGGTAGCTTTGCACAATCTTGTTGCCTGCCTGTCCTACTCCTACTATTCCGAGATCGAAGTTCTTATAATATAGATTGATGTTTATGCCATAAGTGAACTTGGGAATGCCATTACCGAGGTCTGTTTTGTCGTTGTCATCAATAATGCCATTGTGGTCGCGGTCAACGAAGATTACGTCTCCCGGTTTGGGATCAGACTGAAGGATTCCGTTCCCGGCGGCTTTCCAGGCGTTGATCTGAGCTTGATTCTGGAATATGCCGGCTGTCTGATAACCCCAGAAGTAGCCAATGGGGTGACCATTCTCTGCGCGATAATACTCCGGAGCATTGTCGTAGAGTTCGTTGGTTGAACCGTGAATAATGCCGTCTTGGGTCGGAATCGAACCGACACGGTTGCGGTTATAGGCTCCATTGACGCTAACGTTGTAGGAGAAATCGTTGCCGATTACGTCATTCCATCCTAAAGATAACTCAACACCTGTATTTTTCACGTTACCTCCGTTGATGAAAGGAGCGTCAGTGCCGGCAGTGGCGAGAATAGGAGCCTGCACCAGCCAGTTTTTGGTGTTTTTAAGGTAAAAATCGAAGTTGGCTGTGAGTCTGCCGTCAAGGAAACGTGCATCGAATCCGGCGTCAAACTGTTCTGAGGATTCCCATGTCAGATCCATGTTTCCCAACCGGCTGGGGAAAGCACCCCAATAGTTTTCAAGAGTTGTGGAATATCCTCCGTTGTAGACACCGTTCGGTCCCATATACTGACCGAAGAAATAATGCGTATGATCTATCTGAATAGGGGAGAGGTACCGATAGTTGTCGATATTCTGGTTGCCCACTTTACCATAACTTGCGCGGATCTTTAGGAATGTGAGCCAGCTGCGGGTCTTTTCCATGAAATCTTCACTTGAAAGGTTCCATCCTGCAGAAATAGAAGGGAACCAGCCATGGCGATGACCTTTTGCAAATTTTGAAGAGCCGTCGTTGCGGAGGGTGAAATTGATCATGTATTTCTCCAACCAGTTCCAACCGAGACGTCCGAAATAGCTGACCCTGCGTTCTTGATCATAAGGATTGCCGGATGCTGACAACCCGTCACCGCTTGAAGCTGCGGTTCCATTGTTCACCCATGCATATGGCCAGGAATCGAAGCCTTCCTTAAGGAATGCGTTGCCGGCTCCTACATGCGTGCCTTTGAGTTGGAATGCCTCCATACCGATAAGGGCATTGAATTCATGTTCCTTGATTTTCCAGTCGTATGAAGCCGTATTGGTCCATGTTAGTTCCAGTCCATGATTCATTCCCTGGTTTACGGATGTTTTGGATATATTCTGAATATATGGTGAGAAGTTATATAGCGGAGTGAAGCTTCTGCTTTCATTGGAAGTGTAGTTGACTCCGAACACGGTTTTGATTTTAAGGTTCTTTATAGGTTGCACCTGAGCATAAACGTTTCCGGTGAAATATGCATTTTTGTTCTGATTATATTTGAACACCTGCATCATGCCATAGGGGTTCCCGTCATACATATACCAGTCGGAGTTCCCTGTATTGTTGAGATTTCCCTCCGCATCATATACGGGTGCCAGAGGGGAAGCATTGAACGCCCCCTTGAGGGTCTGGGTCATACCGTAATATTGATTGCCGATATCTTGACCCTTTTGCTTGGAGTATACAAAAGATACCTGCTCTCCGAGCTGGATAAGGTCTCCGAAAAGTTTGTGGTCGGAATTTACACGGAAATTATAGCGTGAATAATTTGACACGTCTTTGCCACCTACGATACCTTCCTGATTCAGGTATCCGGCAGAGATGGCATATGTGCTTGTAGATGAACCTCCGGTTACGCCTAATGTGTAGCTTTGTGTGGCAGCATCGTTGTTAAACATGCTGTCAAGCCAGTCTGTGTTGATAAGCGAACCGTCTTCACGATAGATACTCTTCATTGAAGACCAGTCGTAGGGAGCCCCGCCGCTATTGATGTTCGACTCATCCATGATTGTCATGTACTGGCTGGAATCAAGCATATTGGCTCTGTGTGCAACGTTCTGCCATCCGTAATAACCGTCGAAAGTTACTTTGGCGCGTCCTTCCTTACCGCTTTTTGTTGTGACAAGAACCACACCGTTTGCGGCTTGAGCTCCATATATGGCGGCGGAGGCTGCATCCTTGAGCACGTCTATACTTTCAATATCGGCGGGATTGACATTGGCTATGTCTCCTTTTATACCGTCAATAAGATACAACGGACCGGAATTGCCGACTGTGCCAAGACCTCGGATATTTACCTTCATCCCGGAACCGGGCTTACCGGATTCGGAGGTGATGGTCACCCCCGGCATTTGACCCTGCATGGCCTGAAGCGGACTTGTGGTGTTCATCTTGGCGATTTCCTCACCCTTTACCTGTGATGTTGCGCCGGTTACGAGTTTCTTTTTCTGAACGCCATAACCGACAACAACCACTTCATCGAGCACCTCGGAATCTTCCTGTAGGGCGACATCAAGGCGATTGCCTGTTACTTTTACTTCGCGGGAAATATATCCCACGTATGAGAATGCGACGGTGGCACCTATCTCCGCCTGAATTGTGAAATTGCCGTCAATGTCGGTTGCAGCGCCTACATTGGTGCCTTTAACTAATACTGACGCTCCAATCAGCGGCTCTCCGTCAGAAGCTGAAGTCACGGTGCCAGTCACTGTTATGGGCTGGGCATGGAGCAATCCGATTCCAATCAGACAACACAGCAGTGTCGCTGACAAACGCCGGATTAAGGATCCGTGACACGATACCATTGATTTTTTCATTGGTAAGATTGGTTATTATTGTTGATACTAAAAATTTCAGAGTATTGAGAAATTCATTTCAAAATCCCTCCTCGTTCCTGTCGCAAAATTAGAGCAAAACATCGAGGAGGATGGTCGGGGTTTGCTTTATTGAAAGGTATGATTTGTTGTCGTGTCTGCAGAATGTTTCGGATTATGGTATCAAATGTTATTCAGATGAATAATTGTGCTGAATAACATATGTTTATGTTTCTTTAAAAAACGTGTATCATCGGATCATAATAATTGTTTACGCCTGAATTATTCGTATATTTGCAGACGGAAACAAAAGGGATTTAAATAGCTTTTAAACTTCTTGATCATGACAAACTTTTTCAAATATGTACGTATTGTTTTAAGTATCGTGTTATTGTTTATCCTGACCGGAACGGTATCCCGGGCAGCCACCGATGTTAGGTTCAGGAATATCCAGACACAAGACGGACTCTCGAATGATGATGTGAATTGCATATTCAAGGACTCACATGGATTCATGTGGTTTGGCACGGCATCTGGATTGAATCGTTACGACGGATATTCTGTGAAGATATTTCATTCGCAGCGTCCTGATTCTACAGCGTTACGAGATAATTATGTGCAGAATATTCAGGAGGATGCCGATGGAAAACTCTGGGTTTGTGCGGGCGACACTTATTCAGTCTATAATCCCGTAAATGAAAGATTCACATGGTTCGGTCTGGAAGAGGCATGTAAGTTGGGATTGCCTGAGGAACCAAAACTTATTCTCATAAAAGATAATGCAAAATGGTTTGTTGTCGGTGGTAATGAAATATACCGGAGTGATGATGGCGGGAAGAGTGTAAAATTAGCGACTACGGATGCATCCTGTTCGATAACCGATATAGCAACCATGCCCGGCAGCGACGATCTGCTTGCTGTTAATAGTCGCGGAGAATTGAAAGTGATTTCTAAGAGCGGAAAGATTCTTGCTCGTGCGAAGGTTATGCCGTCTTTGCCTTACGAGGCAGAGTTCTTCATATATCCTGATCAGGATGGCAAGATATGGATCTTTTCGGTTTTTGGAGTTTCTTGTTTTAATCTCCAGACGAAGAAGTGGGTGCCGGAAAAAATATGTCGTGAGTTAAATGGTATGTCAATAAAAGCGATAGCGCAAGACGACAAGGGTCGCTTATGGTTTGGCACTGATAACAACGGCATATATATTCTGGATAAGGATGATTCTGTTTTAAGATTGACGAATAACCCTGCCGATGTCTATTCCATCCCTAATAATACCGTAAAGACTTTCTATAATTCGAACGACGGGGGGATGTGGGTAGGTACATACAAAAAAGGCTGTCTCTTATACACATC
>DAWBVG010000012.1:0-2463 GCA_052279865.1 Muribaculaceae bacterium | reverse complement strand
TTGCTCGCAACTGCAGCCTCGCGGCAAGGAAGAGGAATTTTATCCTTTGTTTGTGCTGCAGTTGCGAGCAACAGCAGCTACGATTTGACGCTCACGTTAGAGTCATGCCAATTTCCTCCTTTTACCTGTTACCTTTTACTTTTTACCTTATCGAACTCGGTTCGATAAACTCGGATTTATCCGTAGGAATTTAGGGCATGAAACTAAACCCAACGCAAACTAAAATATTGAGGCGGAATTATCGAGATAACCTTCCGGGTAGCCGACAATACAAAAGATGATGAGAGATAGGACAGCGAAGCCCACAATATTAAAAAGCGACAGCCTCCAAGCTGTTACGCAATATCCCGGCTTTCGAGCATAATAGATGGTAAGGAAACTCAATGCCATCGAAAGTAACGATAACAAAAGGAATAAATAATGACTGTCAATACCCATTTCCACAGGTATTAATATGCCAACTACGGTATACACCAGAGTTGTAGCGATTAATAAAATAGTGGCTCCTTTGATGCCGTATCTTCCAAAAAAAGTTGTTCTCGAGCTGATTGCATTTTTTCGACGATGGAAGACCCCGAAAATCACATGACAATTGACTGCCATCAACCCCATTATTGAGCCCATAGTCAGAGCCGGACCAAGATCCCACCATGTCAATATGTGAACGGACGTATGCTGAGACTGAACCAATTCTGTTCCAACCACAGCAATCGGTCCGAAAATCAGGAATGTCGCAACCGGATAAAACACAGATCTACTGAAAGGATGCGGACCTATATTGCATATCGCCACAATTAATACCAACAACGCTGCCACGATGAGTGTCCACCATCCGGTCATCGACAGGAGTGCAAGACCCGCAGTAGCAGCAAGAATAAGAAAAATCTGGATACCCTCTTTCAAAATATACGTAAGAGGGCGATTGATATCTTCTGCGACTGTGATATCATCCTCCTCATTCTCACCATACCCATTCTTTGCATCGAAATAACGGTGCATCACATTACTGGTGCATTGGGCAAAGATAGCGAAAACGAGGCAGACAAATGCGGGATAAGGTTCAAGATTTCCATGGGCGGCAGCCGCTGCGGTACCGGCTACTACGGATGCAATGCCAAGCCATAATGTCTGAAGCCCGGCAGCCTTTACTAAAATTTGAAAAGCAGTCACGATTGTAATAATTAGGTGTCTTTAGGGAAGACGTGAAAAGATAGATAGATATTAATTTAGAAAGCGGAGCCACTTTCTTAGTTGTTCAATTGCAAAATTAATTAAAAAGGTGTAAATTTGCAAATGTATTTTTCAACTTCTAAACTGCGCATTGCGCAATTAAAACTTCAACTTTACGCTTGTGAAAGTTGAATGATAAGGATTCTGAGATGAAGATTCACCGGGAAGGAACCAACATACTGATATTATTGTTTATTGTATTGGCAGTGCTGAACGTGCCGATATGGCTTTTCATGCCTCCTGTAGTGATTCCGGCGTGTCTCACTGCGCTTTCAGTGGTTGTCTACAGTTTTGTTTTCAACTTCTTCCGTTGCCCGCAGCGGCATTATCGAGGCGAACGCAAGGGAATGGTTGTCAGCTCCGTAGATGGCAAAGTCGTTGCTGTGGAACGCACTTACGAGGGGGAGTTTCTGAAAAGCGACGCAATAATGCTATCCGTTTTTATGTCGCCTCTCAACGTGCATGCCAACTGGTTTCCGGTTGACGGGAAGGTAAAATATGTGAAACACCACAACGGAAGATTCCTTTCCGCATATCTCCCCAAGGCAAGCACCGACAATGAGCGAAGCACCATCGGAATCGAAGCCGACTGCGGCTCCAGAATAACAGTCAGACAGATTGCTGGGGCAATGGCGCGCAGAATCGTCACCTACGCCCGCAAAGGGGAAGTGGCATCCATAGATGAGCATTTAGGCTTCATAAAATTCGGGTCGCGTGTTGACATCTACCTTCCGGTTGACTGCGAGATACTCGTAAAAATAGGCGACATCACCCGAGGAGGAGTCACTCCCGTAGCCAAATTTAGAAATAAATGAATGTTATAGTTAAAAATATACCGAACAGCATTACCTGCCTCAATATCACCGCAGGTTGCATCGCCATAATTTTCGCACTTCGCGGAGAGCATGTGATTTATGGACTTGAGGCTTACAACTGGGCTTATATCTTCATTGGTATAGCCGCTGTGATGGATTTCCTTGACGGATTCGCGGCGCGTCTTCTCCATGCATATTCCAATCTCGGCAAAGAGCTGGATTCACTTTGCGATGCAGTTAGCTTCGGAGTGGCACCGGCAATGATACTCTTTTCCACCTTGGAAAGATATGGCAATCCGGAATGGATCTGTTGGGCATCGCTCTTGATACCTGTGTTCGGAGTGCTCCGTCTTGCAAAATTCAATATCGATACCCGCCAGACCACGAGTTTTATAGGGCTGCCGATCCCTGCCAACGC
>DAWBVG010000011.1:0-4933 GCA_052279865.1 Muribaculaceae bacterium | reverse complement strand
TTTAATCGCGCTTTGCGCAGTTTATGAGTTTATCCGCTGCTAATAAGCAATAAACCAATCATATTCGCTGCATATAAACTTCTAAACTTTTAAACTCCTAAACTTTAAGTTGAAGCTTGCGAAACTTAAATAAATAATTTAAATTAAGCGCTTATGAAAATTAAATCTTTACTCTCAATGGCTTTTGCCATGTTGTGCATGACCTCAGCTATGGCACAAAGCAAGACGGTGACAACAACCTCCGCCGGAACACTTGCAAGCTTACTTACCGATGACGAAAAAGCCTCTGTCAAAGAACTTGTCGTTACCGGACCTCTGAACAAGACCGACTTCAACTTCATTATGACAATGACAGCATTGGAATCGCTTGACATCAAGGCTACTACAATAGCCGAAGAGACTCTTGACGGCACCACTTATCCAGCTGATGAACTTCCCAAAGAAGCACTTTATAAAAATCAAACAATAAAGACTCTTGTTCTTCCAGCCAGTGTTATCACTGTTGGTGAAAACTCTGTAGACTATACCGCAGCCCTTGCCGTTATTGATTTTTCTCCGTGTGTCAATCTCAAAACAATCAAAAGAGAGGCTTTCCAAAATAATAACTTCCTGACTGCTATAAATCTATCCGGATTAAAAGCCTTGGAAACAATTGGAACTCTTGCATTCACGACTTGTTCACAAAAGGCTGATGCATCAGAAGTTTCTATTGATTTATCCGGTTGTAGCTCTCTTAAGGATATAGAAGAAAGCGCATTTTCTAACAATAAAGCAAAAGCCTTAACCATAAACTTTAGCGGATGCACTTCTCTGAAATCTCTCGGTGAGGGTGCCTTTCTGAACGGGAAAGTTGCTAATGTTGACCTCAGCGAATGCACTGCATTAGAAACAATATCCAAACGTGCATTTTCCATCTCCTCAAAAGCTATAGCAAAAATAACTGATGTAAAATTGCCTGCCAACCTGAAAACAATTGCACTCGAAGCATTCCGAAACCAACAGAAAATAACATCAGTATCTATTCTGGCAATGACTCCTCCTTCGCTCGCAACGGATGGATTTTTTGCTACCGATGGTGCTTACAATGCCACCCTTACTGTTCCCGTCGGCTCAAAGGCAGCATACGAAGCAAACGAGGAATGGAAAAAGTTCAAAGAGATTGTGGAGAGCGACGGTTCTTCCGTAAAGGAATTTGAAGTTGCTGAGACAAAAATCTGGGGTGCAGACAACACTATTTATGTAGTGAATGCAGAAGAAGGCGCCATCGTAAATGTTTACGATCTTTCAGGCGCATTGGTAGCTTCAGGTTGCGCTTCTGAGGGCACTCTCACTCTTCAGGTTCCAGCCAAAGGTCTCTATATTGTGAAAGCGACAGACGCTACTGCAAAAATAAGACTCTAATAGCGCGTCAATCACCACGCTGTTAAAAGATAATCATGCGAAAATACCCCGGCACTCGAAATGTGCCGGGGTATTTCTTTTCTCCTCTATCTTTCAGCTTTTTATATAATAAGATGTTAAAAATATGTCTCCTACAAATCATAATTTATAATTGTTTAATACTATTTTTTAGGGAAAGAGGGGAAATTTGATTATTTTTGCAAATTAAAGATATTCTTACAATATCAGAATGGGTAAAATCATAGCAATAGCAAATCAGAAAGGAGGCGTGGGAAAAACCACAACAGCCTTCAATCTCGGAGCCTGTCTGGCAGTGGCAGGGAAGCGCGTGCTTCTCGTGGACGCTGATCCGCAGGCAAATGCCACTTCAGGTATCGGCATGCAGCCTCAACCCACCGACGCCTCTATCTATGAATGTCTGGTGGATAATTATCCTGCTGTCGAAGCGATAATGCACTCTTCGATCGATAAGCTTGACATCATCTGTTCGCGTATCGATCTTGTAGGGGCTGAGGTGGAACTGATGAACCGCAAAGACCGCGAGCGCACGCTCCAACGTCTTCTTGAACCTGTCAAGAATGATTACGATTATATCTTGATCGACTGCTCTCCTTCGCTGGGTGTGATTACGATCAATGCCCTCACAGCTGCCGACTCGGTGCTGATACCGGTGCAGGCTGAATATTTTGCACTCGAAGGCATCTCCCAGTTGCTCAACACGGTGCGCATCATAAAGAGTCGTTTGCGTCCGCAACTGGAGATCGAAGGATTTCTACTCACGATGTATGATGCCCGTCTGCGTCTCGCCAACCAGATATATGAGGAACTGCGCGGTCACTTCGGCAAAATGGTGTTCGACACCGTCATCCCGCGTAACATCCGCCTTTCGGAATCTCCGAGCCACGGATTGCCGGCAATCCTCTATGATCCGGATTCAAGAGGTGCTATAGCTTATGTGCAGCTCGCCAAGGAGCTCCAGATGAGAAACAAAAAGAAATAACATGGCTTTAAAAAGAAATGCATTGGGACGCGGACTCGATTCCCTGATCTCAATGGGTGATATAAGAACCGAAGGGTCGTCGGCAATTTCGGAAATCGATGTTGACCGTATCTCCCCAAATCCCGACCAGCCTCGCCGCACATTCGACGAGACCACACTCGAAGAGCTCGCAGCCTCTATCCGCGAACTCGGTGTGGTGCAACCCCTGACATTGCGCATGGGCGATGACGGCAATTACCAGATAATTGCCGGGGAGCGCCGTTGGCGCGCCGCCCAGAAAGCCGGACTTACATCTGTGCCTGCATATGTGCGTACAGTGTCCGACTCTGAAATGACGGAGATGGCGCTAATCGAAAACATTCAGCGCGAAGACCTGAATGCAATAGAGGTCGCTCTCGGTTTCAAGAAACTTATTGATACCTACAACCTTACGCAGGAACGTTTGTCGGAACGTCTCGGCAAAAACCGCGCAACCATTGCGAATCATCTCCGCCTCCTCCGTCTCCCGGCAGAAATCCAATTAGGACTCCGCGACCGTAAACTCGACATGGGTCATGCACGCGCCATTCTGGCTGTTGAGGATCCAAAGATCCAGTTGAAACTCTACAAAATGGTGATAAAGGAAGGTCTGTCTGTCCGAGCTGTAGAGGAATTAGGAAGGAAACTTGCAGAGGGAGAAAGTCTTGACAAACCGGCAAAAGGGAAAACTGAGAAATCGGAAGATATCCGTTTGCTTGAAAAGGATTTCACTAATTATTTCTCCATGCCGGTGAAAGTTGCCCGTTCGCATAACGGCAAAGGATCCGTAACCTTCAAATTCTCCTCTGATGATGAACTGCATCAACTCGTAAAGATTTTCGAAAGACTAAAGGGGTAAGGAGGCTTTTGGTATTAGGCTTTAGGCTTTAGACGCCAAGCGTATAATTTATGATTCATAAAAAGATAAAACATATATACAATAGCCTTTGGGGTGAGAATCTTTTGCTTCGTCCGGCGGAGTGCGGGATAATCATTGCATTGGTAATGATCCTTGTCTTTCCGTTAGATTATTTCACATTGCCAGCAAGAGCACAATCTCCTTCATCGGTTGGATCTCACATAAAAGCTCAGTCACCCGTTGAGATTCCGGACGACCGCCAGCCGTTATCGCCTGATTCGGTGGTATATGCTGATGCCGAGGTTTTAGTAAAGGCTCATGAGGTGTCGGATTCAATTCCTCCCACCGAAGTCAGGGCTGACGATTATCCATATGGTCTCGACGGCAAGATCCCGTTCAATCCCTCGCCACAGAGAGCCGTATGGCTTTCAGCACTTTGTCCGGGTCTGGGGCAGATCTACAATCGTCGCTATTGGAAACTTCCTATTGTTGTGGGCGGTTTTATGGGATTGGGATACGCCACAAACTGGAACAATAATCAGTATCAGGATTATGTTCAGGGCTATCGTGACCTTATGGACAGCGATCCAAACACTAAAAGTTATCTTGATTTCTTTCCTCCCACTGTCAACGAAAACGATCTTGACACGGAATGGCTGAAACGCACATTCAAGAGCCGTCGTGATTATTTCAGACGCAACCGAGATCTCTGCATCATCTGTCTGGTGGCTCTATACCTTGTGTGTATGGTTGATGCCTATATCGACGCATCAATGGCGCATTTCGATATCACGCCGGATCTTTCGCTTGATATGACACCGACACTCATGGTGCAACCTACAACACGAAAACCTGCCCTCGGAATCAATTGGGCATTTACTTTTTAACCGACACTAACCACGGCTCAAAGCCTACAACATATATAATTATGAAAAATCATATATACCATTTCTTACTTTTATGTGCGGCTGCCACCGCTACCTTCCCCGGCACACTGCAGGCTCAGAAGAAGGCTACGGTGCTTGACGTTAAGACCGATATCACTGACAGTAATATAGTCTATCCCGAAAGCTTTGAGGCTGATACACGCAAGATGCTTGAGGGGTGGTATATGAAGAATTATATGGCTACCGACGACCGCTATCTCCGCGAAAGCGACACTCGCAATGACGACAAAACCATTCGCGAGCGTCTTGCCAAACTGCCTACCGTGATAGAATTGCCCTACAATCAGGTTGTGCGCTCCTATATCGACCGTTACACCCAGAGAGGGAGGGAGCAGGTAACTGTGCTTCTCGGATTGAGCCATTATTATCTTCCGATTTTCGAACAAGCTCTTGAGGAGCGAGGGCTTCCTCTTGAATTAAAATATCTCCCGGTGATAGAATCCGGACTTGATCCCAATGCTGTCTCCAAACATGGCGCCACAGGGCTGTGGCAATTTATGATAGCCACCGCCAAAGGGATGGGACTGGAAGTGAATTCGCTCGTTGACGAACGCCGGGATCCCTATCTTTCTTCAAAGAAAGCAGCCCAATATCTAAGCGACCTTTATGCCACATATGGAGACTGGAGTCTTGCCATTGCCGCCTATAACTGCGGTCCCGGAGCGATAAACAAAGCGATCCGTCGTGCCGGAGGAGACCCCAAGAAAC
>DAWBVG010000010.1:0-6668 GCA_052279865.1 Muribaculaceae bacterium | reverse complement strand
ATCGCAGACTTGTGTCAGGTTCCGGCTCCGACTGGCTGAAATTCAGGTCGGATGCGGTTATGACATCATCTGATGTGTGGAAGGCGGCGAACAGGATTACATCCTTCAGCTCCCTCACGTTGCCGGGCCACTGATGAAGTCTGAGGGCTTTTGTCGCGGAGACATCGAGCCGCTTTCTATCCCGTTCCGTTTTATGAGCATAGAGGGTCAGAAAGTAATCCGACAGAGATTCTATATCCTCGGTTACCTCTCTCAGCGGCGGTACGGAAATATCCACCTGACGGAGAATGTAAAAGAGGTTGGGGCGGAAAGTCTTTTCAGATACCATCTTCAGCAACTCCGGCTCTGCGGTGCATATCACCCGGACATCGGGATGCTCGTTTTCAAGAATGTGCAACAGTACCGATTGTTTGTCAAACGACAGCAACTGCACGTTTTTGATGATGATTGTTCCACCGTCGGCTTTCTTGAAATATCCTTCCATGCGGTTGTATATCTCACTGCGGAGCGTTGTCGGGTCATGCTGACCCACAAGTGCCGCGCCTCCCGCTTCGATAACTGTGCATGGTTTCTGAGCGCGGGAACTGTGGAGATAGATCTGTTTTGCAATCTGCTCCTTGCCTGTGCCACATTCTCCGAAAATGATGGCATTGGCATTAGTCGCGGCGATAGCCCTTATGGACTTTTCTATTCGTCTGAACGCCTCGCTTTGCCGTGGGATAAGGTCATCGGTAAGCGTCAGCAACACCTTTTCAGGTCGGGCATATCTGCCGACGGTCTCGACAAGCTGCTTGTCTATTGCCGGACGCTGTATGATGTCAACGGCTCCACCGTCTTTCATCACATCGGCAATCTCCAACGGATTAAGGTTATCCACTACGGCAATCACGGGGAATTTGTAACCCTCGCGCTTTTGCCAGTTTATTAACTCTTGCGCAGTGCCGTGGGCGAATTTCATCGCTGTTACCACGACCGCGCCGGGCGGCAGTTTTGCCACCTCCTCTTTTGCTGCCTCCATATTTCCGACGGCAATCGGCTCATAGCCATACTTGACAAGTAAGCCCGACATAAGCCGACGGTCGGATTCGGAGGCATCAACAATAAGAATCCTATTCATGTCATTATATTATGGTTTAATATATTGGGAATTTACTTCATCATATCCATAGACAACAAAAGGCAGGTTTCCCCGCCTTTGTCGTTATAATTGGCTTTTCCATTATGCGGAGATTACATACGCTTGTTCATTCTTTTTCTTTGGACTGACAAGGAAGATGCTGATTTCGTATAGAATCCACATCGGCAGTGATACGAGCGTAAGAGTAAAGACATCAGAGGTCGGGGTTATAATGGCAGCAACAATAAGAATAATCACGATTGCGTGTTTTCGATATTTGCGCATAAAGGAGTCGGTGATAAAACCGAGTTTACCAAATAACCAGCACAAAACAGGCATCTCGAATACTATACCCATTGCTATGCACATCATAATCAGTGTGCCCATATAAGATTGCAACGAAATCATATTCATGACATCTCCAGCAACCTGATATGTGCCAAGAAAACGGAATGTCAGAGGGAATATCAGATAATAACTCAACATTACTCCTATTAAGAACATTATATAACCTCCGCCAACCACTTTCACGGCATACTTCCTCTCATCAGCATATAACGCCGGTGAAACAAAGCGAAATAGCTGATAGAGAATATATGGCGAGGCACAAAGTATTCCGGCGCACATGGCCGTCTTCATGTGTATTATGAATTGTTCGGCAAGTCCGGTATTTATAAGTTGGACTGAAAAATTCTGACCTTCGTTACCTGAAACAAACTCTCCTATGCGGAATAGAAGCCGATAAGTAATGAACTCAGATTCTTTCGGAGCAAGTACCACGGCAAACAGTTCCTCCTTGAAAAGAAACGCGATGATTCCGAAGATGACGGTAACAGCCGCTATCTTCATCAGCGCACACCTCAACACATCAAGGTGATCCCAGAAACTTTGTTTATCCGTCTCAGCCGACATATCAGTCCTTATTCTTAGCCGGAGTGACTTCAATGTCCTTTTCAATCTCCTTCATGCCGTCCTTGAACGAGCGGACACCCTTGCCGAGACCTTTCATAAGTTCGGGTATTTTCTTGCCACCGAAAAACAGCAACACCACGAGAGCGATTACAAGGACTTCCGACATTCCAAGTCCTCCTATAAAGAGTAAATGTGACATATTACTTTGTGTTTGTTGGTTATAAATTCTTTATAAACTTTGCAGGGTTTCCTGCTACCACTGTATTGGCCGGGACATCTTTCGTGACGACTGAACCGGCTCCTACTATTGAGTTTTCTCCAACTATAACACCGGGGAGAATAACCGCACCTGCACCAATCCAGCAATTCTTTTTCAATACAACCGGCTTACAAGTCAATACTGCGCGGTCATAAGGGTCATGATTGTTAGAAATCAGCTTTACATACGCAGCAACGAGTGCATTGTCCTCGATAGTTATTGTTCCGGAAGCCATCATCAGGGAATTGGGCATCACAATGACATTGTTCCCGATATGGACTTTATCCCCATGAACTACTGTCATTGGCGAAAGTACTCGACTGCCGTCTCCGACATGACTGAAGAGTTGTCTCACGAGACTATCATAATCCTCGGACCCCGGCATCGTGTGATTCAGCCGGAACAGCACTTTTTCCTGACGGTCTATCTCAGCTATTTCTTCGGATGTCCGTCTGCGGATATCTATTCGTTCTTCTTGCATAGGTTTTATAAAGCCAGTGATTCGATCCATCCGGCGATTGCCTTTTCCGATGTGCCGTTGAGCAACTTGCCTTCTTTCCAACTGATTTCAGGATAGCTTGAATTCAACTTGGATACGCTGTTTCTGATACTGCTGCCGCCGGAAGTGGCAAATGGAATCACAGTCTTTCCTTTCAGATTATTGCTTTCGATGAAAGTATTGACAACAGTCGGAGCGAGATCCCACCAGATTGGATAGCCGATAAAGACAATATCGTAATCGGATATGTTCTTTTGGGCTGGTTTGATTTGCGGACGCGACTCAGGATTGTTCATCTCGATGGAGCTTCTGGAATTTCTGTCGTTCCAGTCCAGATCTGCATTTGTGTATGGTTGTACGGGAATGATTGCCATAGTCTCACCACCGGTAACCGAGGCGATTCTATTGGCTGCCTCCTCGGTTGTTCCGGTTGCAGAAAAATACACCACCAATGTTTTCTTATCCATATCTATGTTTTTTGAGTTTCCTTGTGCGCAGGCAGTCATACATAACGCCACAAGCACACTGAACATTACTAATATTTTTTTCATGCTTGTTTTCACTTTGAATCAGAAAATGTAAATTCTATTCTGCCACCCATCTTATCAAATGTTTCAAGATCTGAAGTAACACGACCGATGGGGATAACCCTCATTCCAAGATGCCCCATATCCGGGTCGTTATCCTTTGCATAAAAGATTGCGATAGTATTGTTGGCAGGACAATAGGTTATGTCGCCGTTAACAAATGTAAGCTGTCCTTCTTCGGTGTTCTCCGGGCGAGTCGGCATAGAACCGTAATATTCACGGTTGCCGTATTTACCAAGCGAGACTTTCAACGGGAACATCGCCCGAATTTCACGGGCAAGCGGTGTATCAAGCCATATCCCCGTGAATGTATTTCCCTCTGCAGTGACAGTGATTTGTGCATTTCCAGCATCGTCACGTTCAATACCAATCCGTTCAAGCCACTCTTTCACAGTATCTTCTGATGAAAGTACATTCACGGCAGATAACGCAATACCATCAAGTACAGTCGCTCCTGTCGCTCCATCGGATATTGAACGGTAACTGTGTCCTGCGCCGTAACCGTCATGTGTGCAGAATGGAACGACTCGTTTGCCAGAGAAATCATAAGCGGCGAGGAATGAATGGATTGCCTGTGGAACATCCATAGACCAGACAGGATAACCGATAAAAACAGTCTCGTACTGTTCCATATTCTCAATGCGATTCTTTAGGGACGGCAACGTGCCGGCGGCTTGTTCCGCATGGTTCTGGTCACGCACCGCATCGAAATCAACCGGATAAGTGTCGGTTGTTTCTATCAGGTATATGTCTCCGCCAACGGCAGACTGTATGTATTCAGCAACAATCTGGTTAGTACCCTGACGGTTGCCGTTTCTTATCTGGATACTGGCACCTGTCGAGGCATCTACATCTGCGGGGTAATTGGTATTCCCCCAGCGGCTGAAATAGGCAATCAGTATTTTCCCGTTACCGGGAGTTATCGTGCCTCCTCCATTGTCCTCTCCATCATCGCCACCGGTATCATCTCCATCATTGCCGTCATCATTGTTATCATCCGACGGAGTATCGGGAATTTCAGTCTGCGGTTCATCATTATCGTCACCACAACTCGCAAAGGTCATAGCGGGAGCAAGTAGCAGGAGAGCTATTATGAATTTTTTATATGGCAACATAAGAGTCAGCGTTAATTACTGGATGAGACTTTGTAACCTATTGATTCAAGCCATTCGGAAATCATTGAATGGCAATTTAATGTCTGAGCGGAGCGAATCCAAAGACTGCGACTGAGGAATTTACCGTCAGGAATCAGTCGTTTGGCATCAGCCTCCACACCTGTTATGCCACTCGTTGAACTTGAGACTATAAGACCGATGGTCTTGTCTGCCATTTGGTCGCCATAATGGAACAGGAATGTCTGCATCGGAGCCGCCATCTGATTCCACCAAAGTGGAGCGGCTACTATTACCGTCTTATAGTCTATGAGGTTTACAGACACCGGTTTTATTTCGGGATAAGATGATGCGTCATTCGGATTCCGACGTATTGCCGCAATCTGGTTGCTGCCGATTTCGTAATTGTTGGCGGCATAGTCAAGACCTTCTTCTGCCGGTTCAATACGAATTACATCGGCGTCAATCTGTGTCTGCAAGTCACTGACAATTCGGTGGACATTGTTAGTGAAACTATAATACACTATGAGAGCTTTGCCATCAGGGACAGTCTCAGTCTCCTCGGTCGAAGGCACTTCCGGCTCATTGTCTTCGGAGCTGCATGAACCCAACAAAATCAGGCCGGTAAAAAGCATGAATATGAAAAGTAACTTTTTCATAATATGGCGAGTTATTTAGAAATTACTATTTTTTTCGAAAAAGACTGGGCTTTGGTGTTCAGCCTTGCAACATACACGCCGGGAGTAAGCGATGAAGTGCTTATGCTGTTTGCTGATGATTCCAGAACCTTGTTGCCGGACATATTGTAAAGTGCCAGCGATTGAAAATCACCGTTAACACGGATTATATCCGGTGTAATGTTGATCTCCACGGCACTGTCGGAGGCGACTGATTCAATTCCGCTGGTTATTCCATTGTAGTTGATCTGTTCGAGCCAGCTGGAAATCATTGAGCGGCAGTTTGAGGTCTGAGAGGAACGTATCCACAGACTTGGTGAAAGGAAATCGCCATCGGGTACAAGACGGCGAGCATCCGATTCCACACCACTGATTCCGCTGCTTGCGCTTGACACAATAAGCCCGATTTTCTTTCCCGCCATCTGACTGCCATTGTGGAACAGATAGGTCTGCAACGGAGCGGCCATATTGCTCCACCACAGCGGTGCGCCGATGATTACGCAGTCATAATCCGCAAGATTGACACTGACCGGGTCTATTGCAGGATATGACGAGGCTTCTCCCGGATTGTTACGTATTGCCGAAATCAGCGCGCTGCCGATAGCATAATTGTTGGCGGCATAGTCAAGACCTTTCTCCGCCGGCTCTATCTCCACGACATCAGCCTCGATCTGATTGCGGAGTTCCGTCACTATACGCTCCACGTTGTTGGTGTAGCTGTAATAGACGATGAGGTTTTTTGCATTGACCGCGATAACCGAGAACACGGCCATAAGTGTGAAAATCAACTTTTTCATAACGGTATCTGTATTTTTGATTATTGTTTTTTAATCCCTATGCGGTCAAGCCATTTTTCCACATCGTTCCGGGAACTTCCGGCACGGTTTCCATAGATAGCGAGACTTTCCAATATGGTAATGTTTTCGGGACACACTGAACGTATGTCGTTGACACTTTGAGCCGTGCCGCTTCCTCCGTGCGTGCAGAACGGGGCTATTGTCTTGCCCGACAAGTCACAAGACGCCAGAAAGCTTTTCATCGCCGGTGCAAGATGACTTCCCCATATGGGAGTCCCGACAATAAGTGTGTCATATTCATCCATATTATTGACCTTTGTTTTCAGCTCAGGACGGAAATCGTTGGCAAGTTCATCTGGTGCGACTTTTATTACTTCCTCATAACTGTCAGGATATGGCACTACTGTCTCAACCTCAACCATATCTCCGCCTATAATGTCATGGATATGATTGGCGACTGCGCGAGTATTACCTCCCCATGAGAAAAAGACAATCAGAGTTTTCTCGGATGTCCCAATCTCAGGATCAGTCGTTTCCGGGACTTCCGGCTCAACAGGGTCAGTTGATTCGGAACCACAGGCTGTCATTGAAAACAATGACAACGCCAGATATAAGAAAATATGTAACTTGGTCATGTCAGTAGAGTTTTAATTACGCTGCAAAATTACACTCGTTTTGTTTGCCTTACTTCTGTCTCTTATACACATC
>DAWBVG010000009.1:0-3058 GCA_052279865.1 Muribaculaceae bacterium | reverse complement strand
CTGATCGCGCTCATACATGTCCCAGTATTTCTTCGGAGCGCAGAAAGGTAGATGCGGCTTCTTGAAACCAACACCGAGGAAGAATGGCTTGTCGCCATCTTTAAGTTTATGAAGAGTCTTGACAGCCTCCTCGGCAATAATACCATCAACATATCCGTTGTCGGGCACATCTGCGCACTCTGTGGCTACGCGACCGTTGGCAAGCGCATACGTCGCACCCGGTGTCTTCACATAAGGGAGACTCCATGAAATGGGGTCATCCTTCACCGCCTTGTCGCGCAGTGGATGATACACCTTACCTACTCCAACTGTCTCATACCCGTTTTCTTTCAATGCCTGAGGCATGGTCACGATGTCGGGATTGTTTTTTCTAAATGATCCCATCAGCCACCACACACCCGTATGGTCAGGATTCAGACCGGTCATCAGCGAGCTGCGTGTCGGACCGCTCAAAGCCACCTGACAGTAGGCATTGCTGAAAGTTGTGCCCTGAGAGGCAAGACGATCCATTGATGGTGTTTTCGCTATCGGATCTCCATAAGGTCCGATCCAGGGTTTCATGTCATCTACGGCTATCAGAAGCACGTTCGGACGATTGTCCGCTTTTTTGTTTTCCGCCGGTTTTGCAGATGCTATGGCAGGCGTAAGAGCGAGGGCGTTCACTCCGCACAATAAAAAACTTAAATTTTTTCCGTAAATCATGAGTAGGTTTTAAAGTTTTTACTAATTTTGCACAAAGATACATTTTTTCTTCAAAATAAAACAATTTTAATAGCATTTTTAACCATGGCGAAACTTAAAACAATTATTTCGACACTGCTAATCCTCTTTTCTGTCCCGGTTTTTGCCCAGACTCTCGACACGGAGGCTCTTGCAAAATTCTCACCGTCAACCCAACGCGATGTGTTTGAGGTCAGCGGTCTTGTAAAGCTTACTCCTGAGCAGCAGGTGAAACTTGCTAAAGCTATTGAGAAGGAAAATGCAAAATTTCTTGACATTGTAAAAGACAATGAAGGAATTCTTACAGTGAAAGGACGCAATCAGCTTGCGAAAATGCGTGAAAACACACTGTCGACTCTTCTTTCCGACGAACAGTTGCAGCAATATTACAGAGGTGTTTTCGACAAAGAGGCTGATGCCGAAGGAAATGCAATCGCCAATGGTCTTCAGAAAAAATACAACCTTACGGATCAGAACTGGAAGTTCATCCGTGTGGCATGCTATAAGATAGCACTTGAATCACGTGTAATAAAGAAAATGATGGCTGACCAGCCAAAGAAAGCGCAGAAAAAGATCGCCGATCTCCGTGCGGAATGGCTGAAGACAATCGAAGAAAAGGGAGGCATCGCCATCAACCCTGATGACATGACCCTCACATACACCCGTGAATTCAACCCAAACACACTTCATAAATAATGTGAAATGTGAAATGTGCAATGTTTAATACCGAGCATCGCAATTAAAAATTAAAAATTTCACATTAAAAATTAAACAAAACCTGACATCAAACGAGAGCCGGAATCTGCGTGATGCAAATTCCGGCTCATATTTTGTATCTATTGAATTATTAATTATTAACCATTAACTATTAACCAATAATGTAGTCCACGCAAGCGCGACCTTCAATCTGAGGCTTTACAAGACCGGCGGCGGCAACGTGCGCCGGATGCTTGGCGTAGACCTCAACATCTGCCATTGTCGGCACCACTGCTGTCAACACAAGATCCCAGCTTTCAGCCGGATTCTCGTTGATGCCGACTTCCATACTCTCGAGGCAGTCAATCTTCTCGGGAAGAGCCAACAATGCTTCGGCAAACCGATTGCACGCAGCCGCGCGTTCTTCCTGAGTTCCGGAAAATTTGAAGGTTACAACGTGTTTAACCATGATGCCACATTATTATAGATACGTTCGTTTAGGCTACCCTCTGCCACTGCCGGTTCAAATTTATTACCGGTGATGTGCTCATATAGCTCAATATAACGTTTGCTGACCTCCTCGCAATATTCGGGAGTCATCTCAGGAACCTGCTGACCGGCTTTTCCCATAAAACCGTTGGCAATCAACCATTGACGAACAAATTCCTTTGACAGCTGACGCTGCTCCTCCCCTTTCTCCAGACGCTCCTCATAGCCGTCTGCGTAGAAATAGCGGGAAGAATCGGGAGTATGAATCTCATCGATGAGAATAACCTTTCCATCCTTGAGACCGAACTCATATTTGGTATCAACAAGTATCAGACCCTGTTTTGCAGCGATTTCGGTGCCGCGAGCAAAAAGAGCAAGAGCGTATTTCTCAACCTGCTCGTAAACATCCGCGGGTACAATACCCTGTGCAATTATTTCCTCTCGTGAAATATTCTGATCATGACCGGCATCAGCTTTAGTGGTAGGAGTCAGTATCGGAGCGGGAAGTTTCTGATTCTCTTTCAAGCCCTCGGGAAGCTTCACGCCGCAAATCTCACGTGCACCTGCCTTGTAATCACGCCATGCGGAACCGGCGATATAACCGCGCACGATCATCTCGATCTTCAAAGGTTCGCAGCAGAGCCCCACAGTCACCATAGGATCGGGGCACGCAAGCTTCCAGTTAGGCACGATATCCTTTGTGGAATCCAGGAAAAACTCGGCAATCTGATTGAGCACCTGACCCTTGTAAGGGATACCTTCAGGAAGCACAACATCGAATGCTGATATACGGTCGGTTGCCACCATCACCATATACTTGTCTTCGATGTTATAAACATCGCGCACTTTGCCGTGATAAACACTTTTCTGACCTTTGAATTCGAAATCAGTTTCTTTTAATACTTGCATTGGAGAATAATTTTAAAACAGCATCTTCGACCCCCACATCAATGCCATTGAGCAGGAATCCTAATTGATTATGCAAAATTACAAAATCTCAATACAATCCAAAAATTATATCCCACATTTTTCCCTCCCATCCCCAAAATTCCGATTTATCGGGCGCAGTTTAATCAAGTAAGAAGTAAAAGGTAATAAGTAAAAAGGAGTAATTGGCGCGCCTATAATGTGAATATCAAGACGTAGCTGCTGT
>DAWBVG010000008.1:0-2586 GCA_052279865.1 Muribaculaceae bacterium | reverse complement strand
GGTATTCTTTGTACCATGGATAGTAGATATTGCCAATGGCAACACGTTTGAATGGATGAAGTGGCTGCGTCGCTCACTCGTATTCCTTGTATGTTCATGCCCGTGCGCACTCGTTGTCAGCATTCCCCTCAGCTATTTTGCATCGCTCGGAAACGCTTCGCGTCGCGGACTTCTATTCAAGGGTTCCAAATATGTTGACGGCATGAGGGATGTTGATACCGTTGTGTTTGACAAGACAGGCACACTCACAACAGGGAAATTCCATATCTCCGCGATCTCTGAGGCAGAGGGTATTGACAAAAACCGGGTGCTCTCGGTTGCGGCAGCCCTCGATGCGGAATCAAACCATCCCCTTGCTGAAGCAATCCTATCTAAGGCTAAAGCTGATGGCATTGAAGAACCGACGGCTTCAGATGTCAAAACAGTTTCCCACGGCATCACAGGGATGATTGGAGGGAAAAAAGCTACCGCCGGTTCGCGAACACTTATGCACCGACTGAAGATTGATGTGCCTGCAGCCAATTCCGATGCAACAGAAATATGTGTTGCCCTTGACGGTAAATACATAGGCTCTATATATCTACTCGACACTGTCAAACCGGAAGCAGCCGATGCTATTCGCCGCCTTCATGACCTTGGAATAAAATCTGTAGAGATATTATCGGGCGACAGAGAGGAAGCGGTAAAACGCGTTGCAAGGGAGATTGGAGCAGACAAGAGCCATGCCTCTCTCCTTCCCGAAGATAAAAAGAATATAATTTCCAAGCTTATTCAGCAGGGACACAAAGTTGCTTTTGTGGGAGACGGCATCAATGACGCACCTGCAATAGCTGCCGCAAATGTCGGAGTGGCGATGGGCACACTTGGCACAGATGTAGCCATGCAGAGCAGTGATGTGGTGATTGCCGGTGACAATCTTGAGAAATTGCCTGAGGCGATAACACTCGCAAGGAAAGTAAGAAGAGTCGTGACAGAGAATGTCACCTTTGCAATCGGAGTCAAGGCATTGGTAATGATTCTCGGAGCATTCGGGATTGCTTCACTTTGGGCAGCAGTTTTTGCCGATACCGGCGTAACCCTCATAACAATCCTCTGGACACTTCTCCGTCTACGCAAATAAACCGGGATATTTGGCGTTGATAAAATAAGTAAGTTATGGTTATGGACATGTCTCTTGAAAATAGGATGAAATCTCATGGCGTGCGCCCCACGGCGGTGCGTAACCTGATATTGTCGGTTCTCGACAATACCACGCACCCGATCTCAGCACTCGACATAGAGACATGTCTCGACACGGTTGATCGCTCATCGATCACCCGTGCTCTTGCATTATTCACGGAAAAAGGACTCGTACATATCATTGACGATGGCAGTGGCTCGGCGAAATATGAGATCTGTCGTGCCGCACATTCCCACTCAAACGATCACGAAGATACACACTCTCACGACAGCCATCTCGACCACGATGACCTTCACGCCCACTTCCACTGCACAGTCTGCGGCAAGACCATCTGTCTCCCCTCGGCTCCCATTCCCGCCATCGACCTCCCCTCCGGCTTCACACCCACCTCCGCCACCTACATAATAACCGGCACCTGCCCCTCCTGCTCTCACAAGAGGATGACAGGTGTGGAGGGTTGTTAACGAATCACGACATGGGTGCCGGCTGCGTATTCGGTTGATACGGTCTCGCCGGGAAGCGTTACGGAAGCAACAGCGCCCTGGGGAACAGTGAATTCCCAAATCCATTTGTCGCCTTCATATCTCCAGTGGCTTTTGATCTTGCCGGCTGCAGAATCATATTCAGCTTTTACAAATCCTAATCGTTTGTCGGGCACGGGCTTCATTACGATGCGACGGAAACCGGGTTCCGTAACGTCGGCAGAAATTCCTGCCATTGTCTCCCACATCCATTCGCACACACATCCGTAAGCATAATGATTGAAACTGTTCATTCCCTGCGGTCCCATTCCGCTGTCAAGCATATAACTGTTCCAACGCTCCCAGATTGTGGTGGCGCCATTGTCGATAGAATAAAGCCAGCTGGGATTCTTACGTTGAAATAGAAGTTCATAGGCTATGTCGCTCATTTCATTTTCAGAAAGCACAGGCATGAGAATTGACGTTCCCAGAAAACCGGTCTGCAGACAATTGCCGTGACTTTCAAAATTTTCTCGTAAGCGAACCTTCATATCTTCCTTAGCTTTTCCTTCTACTATACGGTTCTTCAAAGCGAACAAAGCAGGTGTCTGCATTGTGTTCAGAATGTCAACCTTGAATTTACCTTCATTATCAATAAATCGTGAACGTAAATATTCTTTGGCTTCATTTGCCATGTTTTCGTATTTTGTAACATCCCGCCCTGTAGCACGCGCCATATCGCGCATCATCTCGGCATCCATCAACCAATAGCTTGCACTCAGATAATTCCAGTACTCATAGGTTTCGGGACGCACGGCATGATTGCCGTTGGCATCAACATAATCCTTGCGACCGCTGCAGCTTTCAAGGGGCTCATAGCTAAGCCAGTCCGCCCATTGGTAATTGCCGTTTTCGGCAACGAGGGCGTGGTGATCATATTTAGTC
>DAWBVG010000007.1:0-12294 GCA_052279865.1 Muribaculaceae bacterium | reverse complement strand
TTTATGGAATCAAAAGTATGAAGGATAGAAGAAAAAGATTTCTTATAACAGCACTACTCTTTCTCACGATTGGCACGGTCGCTTATGCAACAGGAACTCCTGGGATAAAAGAAGATGACAAGATGCATGAGTTCATCTCAGGATTAATGGAAAAAATGACGTTGCGTGAGAAACTTGGTCAGCTTTCGCTTCCTTCCGGTGGTTCAATGAAGACCGGAGCAGTGAAAAGTGTGGAGCTCGGGGAACTGATCCGCAAAGGTGAAATCGGAGGCTTTTTCAATGTCAAGGGTGTTGAGAATATCAAAGCGTTGCAGGATGTAGCGGTGAAGGAATCACGTCTTGGAATTCCTCTGCTTGCCGGTGCGGACATCATACATGGATATGAGACAATCTTTCCTATCCCATTGGCGATGTCTTGCAGCTGGAATCCTGAGGCAGTCAGGCGAATGGCAAGGATATCAGCCGAAGAGTCTGCTGCCAACGGAATAGGATGGACCTATAGTCCGATGGTAGATATCTGTCAGGATGCCAGATGGGGACGTGTAGCTGAAGGAAGCGGGGAAGATCCTTATCTTGGTGCGGTGCTTGCGAAGGCATATGTGGAAGGATATCAGGGTGACGATCTGAAGAATGAGAACAGCATTATGAGCTGTCTGAAACATTTTGCCTTATATGGTGCCGGAGAAAGCGGGCGCGATTATATGCCTGTGGATATGAGCCGCCAACGGATGCGCAACGAATATCTTGAGCCATACAAAGCCGCAGTTGAGGCAGGTGTGGGGAGTGTGATGAGTTCATTCAATACAATAAACGGAGTTCCCGCCACCGCATGCCGCTGGCTTCTTACCGATCTTCTGAGAGATGAATGGGGATTCGGAGGATTTGTGGTTACAGACTATAACTCAATCGACGAGATGTCAAAGCATGGCTATGCATCTCTGAAGGAGGCATCCGCACAGGCACTCGAAGCCGGCACCGACATGGATATGGTGAGTGAAGGGTATATCTCTACTCTTGAAGAATCTCTGAGAGAGAGGAGGGTGACAGAGAAGCAGATAGACAATGCCTGCCGGCGAATACTCGAAGCTAAGTATAAACTCGGACTTTTTGACAATCCCTATAAATATTGTGATCCGGAGAAAGCCATCAATGAGACTTTTACTCCTGAGAAGCGGAAGGTTGCAAGGGATATCGCCGCAGAGACTTTCGTGTTGCTGAAGAACAGCGATAATTTGCTGCCGTTGCGGAAGAAAGGGAAGATTGCTTTGATTGGACCTATGGCGGATGCAGTCAACAATATGTGTGGCATGTGGAGCATGACCTGCAGACCTGAGAAACACCGGTCGCTGCTTGCTGCATTCAGGGAAGCAACGAAAGGGAAGGCAGAGATTCTGCACTCCAAGGGGAGCAACATCTATTATGATGCCAATATGGAAAAATACGCCGTTGGCATTCGTCCGTTGAAACGTGGTGATGACACAACTCTGCTCAAGGAGGCTCTTAAGGTTGCCTCACAGTCTGACGTGATAGTCGCTGCACTTGGCGAAAGTGCAGATATGACCGGAGAGTCGGCATCAAGGACGAATCTCGATATACCGGATGCGCAGAAAGATCTCCTCCGGGAGCTTGTAAAGACCGGGAAACCGGTAGTCCTTGTGTTGTTCACCGGCAGACCGCTGACACTCTGTTGGGAAGAAGAGAATATACCTGCGATATTGAACGTGTGGTATGCCGGCAGTGAGGCGGGAGATGCTATCGCTGATGTGATATTCGGCAAGAAGTCTCCTTGCGGCAAGCTCACGACATCTTTCCCTCGCTCTGTCGGTCAGCTCCCTCTTTACTATAACCACATGAATACCGGACGACCTGACAGTGATAATTCTCACTTTCACAGATATGTAAGCAATTGGATAGATGAAAGCAATGAACCGCTGTATCCTTTCGGCTATGGACTGTCTTACACCGATTTTACTTATGGAGATGTGAAACTCAGCTCCGGCGCATTGAAGAGGGGTGGCAAAATCGAGGCATCGGTGAAAGTGACCAATTGCGGGGAACATGATGGCACGGAGGTGGTGCAGCTTTATCTGCATGATATTCTCGCTTCTCTGGTAAGGCCGGTCAAGGAACTTAAAGGATTCAGGCGAGTAACGCTTAAGAAAGGTGAAAGTAAAGAGATTGTTTTCGAGATTACCGAGGATGATTTGAAATTCTATAACGGTGATGAGAGATATGTATATGAACCGGGAGAGTTTGAACTCATGATAGGACCGAATTCAAGAGACGTGAAAGGAGTGCGGTTTACGGCAAAATAGTTGCCGGATGTTGAAAAATCAGTTATAATCCATATATAGAATATAGAAATGAATAGTAATAAATTCGCAAGGGGATTGCTTGCGGGCGGTTTGTTGATAATGCTTGGCGGCGTGGCATATGCAGCTGAGACCACGGGGTTGATGACGGAATGGGGTGAGAAGCTCGACAAAAACAATGTGTGGAATATATATCCGCGACCTCAGATGGAACGCGTAGAGTGGGAAAATCTCAATGGCGAGTGGGATTATGCCATATTGCCTAAAGATGCGGCGCAGCCGAAGGAATATCAAGGAAAGATACTTGTGCCATTCTGTGTCGAATCGGAACTTTCCGGTGTCAAGAAAAGAGTCGGTGAAGATGAAGAGTTGTGGTATAGGCGTAAATTTAATATTCCACAGAGTTGGAAGGGTAAGGAAGTATTGCTTAACTTTGGCGGGGTGGACTGGAAATGCGATGTCTGGGTCAATGGTATGTTGGTAGGAGGTCATAAAGGAGCGTATGCTCCATTCAGCCTGAATATAAAAGACGCACTCAATAACAAGGGTGACAATGAATTGGTTGTGCGCGTCTGGGATCCAACCGACAAGGGGTATCAGCCACGCGGCAAGCAGGTGGTAAAGCCACGGGGATGTTGGTATACACCGGTTACCGGTATCTGGCAGACAGTTTGGCTCGAACCTGTGGAATCAGTTCATATAGATAATTTGAGAATCACTCCTGATGTGGATGCCCGTAAACTCAGAGTTAAAGTCGGAACTACAGCCGGGAACGGCTGCGTGGCTAAAGTCGCAGTCCGTGATGAAGGGAAACCTATTGCTTCAGGAATGTCTTCGGCAGATTCGGAGATCGAGATAGATATGCCTGATGATGTCAAGCTATGGTCGCCGGATTCTCCGCATCTCTATGATCTCCGTATCACATTGGAGAAAGGAGGAAAGATTTATGACGAAGTCGGAAGTTATGCCGCTATGCGAAAGGTATCGATGGGCAAGGATCCCAAAGACTCCAGGCAGAATGTACGTTTGCGTCTCAACAACAAAAATATCTACCATTTCGGACCGCTTGATCAGGGATGGTGGCCCGACGGGCTATACACCGCGCCTTCGTATGAGGCTCTGGTATGGGATGTGGACTTGGCAAAACGTCTCGGCTACAATATGATCCGCAAACATATCAAGACGGAACCCGCCGTATGGTATGCCTATTGTGACAAAGTCGGAATAATGGTATGGCAGGATATGCCATGCAGCGAGCAGAAGACAGAGTGGCAGCGTTTTGACTATTACGTAGGTGAAGAGCACGGACGGTCTGCCGAGAGCGATGCCAATCATCGTCGCGAATGGAAAGAGATAATGGATTATCTTCACAACTATCCGTCGATTGTGATGTGGGTGCCCTTCAACGAAGGGTGGGGACAGTATGACACCGTCAAGATTGCCAACTGGACTAAAGATTATGATCCCTCGCGTCTTGTCAATTCTGCGAGTGGAGGCAATTATTTTCACTGCGGAGACGTGATTGATTTTCACAGCTATCCCGATCCTCTGATTGCTGTCACAAGCGGAGAGAAAGCGAACGTGCTCGGAGAATACGGTGGCATCGGGTATGCTATTCCCGATCATCTTTGGCAGAAAGACAAGAACTGGGGCTATGTTAAATATAACTCACCGGCAGAGGTGACTGATGTTTATGTGGATTATGTGAAGAAACTTGATACTCTTTCAGACGTATGCTACACCGGTGCGGTCTACACCCAGACATCGGATGTGGAGATTGAAATAAACGGTCTTGTCACATATGACCGCAAGATTCTGAAGATGGATGAAGACCGTGTGAGGAAAGCAAATCAAGAACTAATACGCAAATATTCCGCTAAATAATGAATAAATATATACTTCTTTTCGGCATTATCCTCGCTTCGTTTCTTAGCACAGAAGCTAAGGATTATAACTATTTCGACGCTTCATCTTTTACTGTGACCAACAAGGCTCAGAGTGACGCGCCTGTGTATTCACGTCTGAATGTGGATAAATATCCGGATCTAAATGCCAAACTGCGCAGATTTTTCCGGCATTCCACCGGTATTGGACTCCGGTTTCGTACCGACAGTCCTTCAATACGTGCGATATGGACTGTTCCCGATACTGAACACCTCACCAATGCTCCGGCTATAGCCACCAAAGGGCTTGATCTCTATATCCGCGATGAGAAGAGCGGGAAGTGGCTGTGGGCAGGTTATGGTTCTCCTGAATATGTGGGGAAAGTGGGAAACAGGACACTTGTTGACAATATGGAGAGGGGAATGAAAGAGTGTCTGTTGTATCTTCCTGTGTTTCAATCGCTCGATTCCCTGCAAATTGGGATTGAGAAGGGATACGTCATAGAGTCAGACGGTGGTTTTGTCCGTGCTCCAATAGTAGCTATGGGTTCAAGTTTCACACACGGCAATAGTGTGTCACGTCCGGGTATGGCATGGCCTCAACAGCTTTCCCGCATGATTGGTATTGATGTTGCAAATCTCGGCACCAGCGGGGCTTGCAAGCTTGAACCTGTGCTTGCCGACATTATAGCTGATACAGATGCCGATATGTTTATTTTCGATACTTTTTCAAATCCTACGGCACAGGAAGTCAGAGAAAGATTCGTACCTTTCGTGAAGCGTATCCGTGAAAAACATCCTGAGACACCGCTTGTGTTTCTTAAGACTTTCCATCGGGAAAACACAAATTTTGATCTTAAGAAAAGGAAAGTGGAGGAAGACCGCACTGCCGCTGCCGAGGAAGAGTTGGCGAAAGTAATGAAAACCGACAGGAATATCTATTACTTCTCTCCCGGACTATATTCAGGCGATGACCACGAGACCACATGTGACGGTACCCATCCATCTGATCTCGGATATCATCGTGCTGCAGAAAATATTTCCAAGAAACTGAAACCCTTGTTGAGAAAATGCAAAATAAAGTAGGCCTAAGCGTTTGGTAAAAAGTGTTTTGTAACCACAAAAGCGTATCAAAGACCTAACTTGGATAATAAAACAATCGCAGCATAAATGTTTTAGTACATAATACTGTACATTTATGTTGCGATTATATATTATTCGTATGCGTTATCTGAAACCTTTGTCTTTTGCCTAAAATTCGCTTGTAAAGTGGAAGCGGATTTTGGGGAAGTCTGATTGTGCCATCTGGAGGACGTAGTTGCTGTCGGCAAGGAAAACATCGCGTCCTTCTTTGTCGGTAGCCATAAACTGGTGTTTACGCTTTTTGAAGGCTTCGAGGGCAGCCTCATCGTCGCTTTCGATCCAGCAGGCTTTGTATAGACTGATTGGCTCCCAGCGACATTGCGCGCCGTATTCATGCAGGAGGCGATACTGGATTACCTCAAATTGCAACTGACCGACGGTGCCAATGATTTTGCGCCCGTTGAATTGGTTGGTAAACATCTGTGCCACACCTTCGTCCATCAGCTGGTTTATTCCCTTGTCGAGCTGTTTCGACTTCATGGGGTCGGCATTTTCTATATATTTGAACATCTCCGGCGAGAAGCTCGGGAGCCCCTTGAAATGCAGAACCTCTCCTGATGTCAGAGTGTCTCCTATCTTGAAATTACCGGTGTCGGGAATTCCGACAATATCACCGGGGTATGCTTCATCAACAATGCTTTTTTTCTGCGCCATGAAGGCGGTGGGAGCGGCAAAGCGCATCATCTTCTCGGAGCGGACATGTCGGTAGTTGACATTCCTTTCGAATTTGCCGGAACATATCTTGACGAATGCTATGCATGAACGGTGGTTGGGATCCATGTTGGCATGGATCTTGAACACAAACCCAGTGAAACCTTCTTCCTGTGGCTTCACTTCCCTTTCCACAGCCATAATGGGGCGCGGTGCGGGCGCGATCTTCACAAAGCAGTCGAGAAGTTCCTTGACGCCAAAGGTGTTGAGGGCAGAACCGAAAAATACGGGAGCAACCTCTCCTTTAAGATATTCCTCAACTTCGAAATCGGGATATACTCCTTCGATAAGTTCGAGATCTTCGCGCAACTTGTCGGCATCCTGTTTGCCTACGAGTTCGTCGACTTCGGGAGAGTTTACATCGTCGATCTCAATGCGCTCGCTGATTGTCTGCTTGGAGGGAGTGAAGAGATCGAGACCGTGCTCGTATATATTATATACCCCTTTGAACTTGGCTCCGATATTGATAGGCCAGGACAGGGGACGGACTGAGATCTGAAGTTCTTTTTCGAGTTCGTCAAGAATGTCGAACGGGTCGCGACCCTCTCGGTCAAGTTTGTTTACGAATATGATGACCGGAGTCTTGCGCATGCGACAGACTTCCATCAGACGGCGAGTCTGTGTCTCAACGCCTTTCGCCACATCGACAACTATAATTACGGAATCTACGGCTGTCAGAGTGCGGAAAGTGTCTTCCGCAAAATCCTGGTGACCGGGGGTGTCGAGGATATTGATCTTGTAGTCTCCATAGTTGAATCCCATTACGGATGTAGCCACGGAGATTCCACGCTGCTTCTCGATTTCCATCCAGTCGGATGTTGCGGTTTTCTTTATCTTGTTGCTCTTCACGGCTCCGGCAACATGGATGGCACCACCGAAAAGAAGCAACTTCTCGGTGAGTGTGGTCTTACCGGCATCCGGGTGAGAGATGATTGCAAAAGTGCGTCTGCGTTTTATTTCGTTGTTTAATTCTTCGCTCATAAATCGGATTATTGTTTCTGGAGCTCTTGGATGCAACGCTGGAGAGAATCACGCCAGTAGGGAATCTCTATGTCATAATTACGTTTGATCTTATCTTTGCTGAGCACTGAGTATGACGGACGTTTGGCAGGCGTCGGATACTGGGTAGTGCGGATAGGATTGACTTTAGTAGTTTTTCCTGTGATCTCGAAAATCGCTTTGGTGAAATCATACCATGACGCCACGCCTTCGTTGGTGAAATGGTATATTCCCGGTTGCCAGCGTTCGTGGCGGATTACCTGATGGATTGCATGTGCGAGGTCACCGGCATATGTGGGCGTGCCGATCTGATCGCATACAACGTTGATTTCATCACGTTCATCGGCAAGACGAAGCATGGTCTTCACGAAGTTGTTGCCAAATTCAGAATAGAGCCATGCCGTGCGGATGATCATGGCGTTGTTACTGAATGAAGTGAGGAGTCCTTCACCTTCGAGTTTGGTGCGTCCATAAATGCTCTGAGGATAGGGCTCATCGTTTTCCTCATACGGACGGAAACTTTCTCCTGAGAAAACATAGTCAGTGGATATGTGTATCACTTTCATGCCATGTTTTGCGGCTGCCTGTCCGAGATTGCCGACAGCTCCGGTATTTATTGCGGCAGCCTTGAGGTCGTCGGATTCCGCGCGGTCAACTGCTGTATATGCAGCGCAGTTGATCACCATGTCAACAGGATTATCCTCAAAAAAACGGCTTAACGCCATTGAATCGGTGAGGTCAAGGGTATCTGCATCCGTATAAATAGCTTCAATGGTGTTGTCACCATCAAGTTCGCGCTTGAGCGCATTTCCGAGCTGTCCATAAGCTCCGGTAACCATTATTTTCATATTGTTATTCTTCTTCTAATTCGTTGTTGTAATCTTTTTTGTAATAGCTTGCGAGCATTGCCAGAAAACGGGATATCTGTTTTGTAGCCTGAGAGGTTTCTTCGGATATCTCTTTCCCCTGCAGACGAAGCATTAAAATCCCGTAGAGGGCATCGAAGCAAGACTCGAGTTCATCTTTTTTGTTTTCACCTGCCTTTGCGCGGATTTCAACAATAAAGGGAAGAGTCTTGTAATATTCGGCGGCATATGGAGCAAATTTCGGATTGTCAAGAAGACGGTTGTGAAGTTGTCTCAGATCAATCAGCACATTCTTGTTGAGCTGGAGATGTCCGGATTTCTCCACCCCTTCGCGACGCATCATATCGATAAGGGATTCATACCATTCCCTCATGTCATGACGCTGCTTGTCGTCAATGTTCGAATATTTGTCGATAATGTTTTCCTGAATCTTATCGATATCAAGACCATATGCCCGGATAATGTCTTCAATCTGCCACATATAAAGCAGATACTCGGCAATGTTTTCTCTCTTCTTTAATGAAGCGGTTATCATATGCATTCAATTATTTTACAAAATTACTAAAAAAGAGCGACAGCGCAAAGTCACGTCAATAAATTCCCCGACGGAGAAAACCGCCGGGGAGATTCATTTGGATTATATGTAATTTCTATCTGTAGTCTTTAAGCATCTCCTGCAGACGTTTGCGCGCAAAGAATATTCGACTTTTTACAGTGCCGAGGGGGAGGTTCATTTTCTCTGCGATCTCGCTGTATTTATATCCGGCGATATACATTGAGAACGGCACTTTATATTCTTTTGAGAAGGAATTTATTGCAACCGAAATTTCTTTGGCGGCGAAAGAACCTTCGGGAGTGGTAAGTCCGGATTCCTGGGACAGATTGAGATGGTATAAATCTTCTGTGGTATCAACAACCGTCGCGCTGCGTACCTGTCGACGGTAATTGTTGATGAAGATGTTGCGCATTATCGTGAAGACCCAGCCTTTGAAATTGACATTGTCAACATACTTGGCTTCGTTGTCGAGAACTTTGAGAGTGGTGTCTTGCACGAGGTCCTGTGCTGCATCTCGATTGGAGGTGAGCTGACAGGCGAAGTTGAAAAGGTTACCCTGTAGCCCTAACAATCTTTGTTTGAAGGATGATGTGTCAGCCATAATCGTATAGTTTATAGATGATCGGATTTCGAGTCACCAAACTCTGATCATGACTCCGAAAGCCTTTATACTCATATAACAAAATGAGAAGAATTGTTATCATAAAAATATGCTATAATTTGAATTTTTTTTGAAAAAACTCATCTTTCCTTAATAGCTGTTAAAAAATAGGGTCATTTTAGCCGATAATTGTATTATTATGATTAATTTTGCATGAATAGAGCTGACCGGATTGTGTGTTGGCTTCTAAACCCGGATACAAATCAAGATTCTCATAAATGAGCAAGAGGATAAAGAAACTAAATTTCTGGTTTCGCCGCAAGTCGCATTTTACGCTGATTGTGGTGGGGACTGTTGTTGTGCTTGTCCTCTTTTTCAACGAAGAAACTTCCATGAAGCTGAACATGCAGTATGAAGAGGAAATCAAAGACCTTAAGCGTCAAATAAAGGAATGCGAGGATTCTGCCGAGTGGTATCGATCAAGGCGTGAGGCTCTTTATATCAATTCGGAAGATCTGGAGCACGTGGTAAGGGAGCAATATCATATGCAGCGTTCAACGGAAGATGTGTATCTGATAAAATAATTTCTAATTGCCCGGAGGGGCTAAGGAATGTATTATGCATAAGAATAAGACAATTCAAGAAAGACCAGGGAGGGAGATGGAGAAACTTCGCCGTAAGGTTGAGGCAACTTCAACCATTGGTCTGGTTTTTATTGCAGCCGGACTTGTGGCTCCGTTTGCCTCCATAGAAAACAGTGTGATTGTGGAAATTTGCAAATGTGTGTTTGCTGCCGGTGCGCTGATATATACGGTTGCCAGGATGATCAATGTTAACGATCCTGGTGATTCGTTGCGTTTACGGAGACTGCGTCGCATGGAGATGTGGGCGGGATTCTGCTTTGTGGTTGCTTCCGGCTTCTGGTTTTACAATGCACATCGCTTTGCAGGAATCATATTCTCTCTTCCTGTTATGAACAATACAATCGTCTTCACCCTTGCAGGCGCCATGATTCAGGTTGCTGCGTCCTGGATGATCGCTGCGCAAGCGAAGAAGGAAAGAAACAGGCTTTAGGTTTTAGGCTTTAGGAGTATGGGTTCGGATATTGCACATTTAACATTAAACATTACACATTAAAAAAGTGAGGGTTCTGACCATAGACATAGGAAACACGGCTGTGAAGGGGAGCATCTTTGAAGATGGCACTCTTCTCGAAAGCATCCTTGTTGATAACTTGGATCCGAGACCATTCTTCCCTTTTATCGATAAGTTTCATCCAGATGGAGCCATATGCTGCAGCGTAGGGCGCGAACTCAAGGATTTCCTTTGGGAAGTAGAGCATTGGCTCGAAAAGCCGATCATGCAACTATCACATGATACCCCACTTCCGATAGAAGTTGTATATGCTTCCAGAAATACGCTCGGTCTTGACCGTATAGCTGCTGCAGCGGGAGCCTCTATTGTTGCAGAAGAAGCATTGGTAGTTGACGCCGGCACGGCAGTAACGTTGGATATCGTTGCTTCCAACCGATTCCTTGGCGGAAACATATCGCCGGGACTCAGACTTCGTTTCCGATCGTTGAATAAGTTTACGTCCAGGTTGCCTTTGGTTTCTCCTATGGGTGATATCCCCGCGTTCGGTTATGACACCGAGACTGCTATAAGAAGCGGAGTGGTGAATGGCATAGTATCCGAGATAATATCTGCCTTCAGGACGGTAAGACGCGACTATCCTTCGATACGTCTTCTTCTTACAGGGGGTGATGCCGATTTCCTTGCTCCATTGATCCGAGAACACGGCGAGAAGCCGGAGATCGCCCATTCTCTTGTGGGTAAAGGACTTGAACGAATCTACAATTACGCTATAAATAACTATAACAATAACGCTAAATATAATTCTCTCCCGTCAGATATATGAGCAAAGTAAAAATTCTTTTGGCGGCTGCGCTTTTTGCCGCTGCCTCGGCTTCAGCCCAGACATCCTCTCCCTATTCAATGTATGGATACGGAATTATCGGAGACCGTGCCACATCTCTTCAACGCCAGATGGGAGGTGTGGGATATGCTATGAATTCCGGACGCCAGATTAATGTGATGAACCCCGCATCGTATGCAGCTATTGACTCCTTGACATTCCTTTTTGATCTTGGAGCAGATGTTTCTCTGCTATGGAGCAAGGAGGGAAGTGCGAAACAATATTCAACCGGAGGAGGCGTTGACTATGTAACCATGCAGTTCCCTATCTGTAAATTCATGGGTGGCTCTTTCGGTTTGTTGCCCTATAGTTCGGTAGGATATGCCTTCGGCAATGAAATTAAACACGGAGCCATGGAGAATCAGGGTACAGGTGGTATCAATCAGCTCTATCTTGGTCTCAGTGGAAAGGTTGCCGGTTTTTCACTCGGTTTCAATGTCAGCTATGATTTCGGTAATATACTGAATGATGTATTTACCATCCCCTCAGGATCCACGAGTCAGACCAAGTTTGAGCACGTGATGGAGATTCGCGACTGGAATATCAATATAGGTGCCCAATATACGGCGCGTTGGAATAAATGGAACAAACTCGTGGTGGGCGCCACATATTCACCGCGTAAAACCATGAGAGGTAAAACATGGGTTACATCGCAGGAAACATCTCAGGATAAACTCCCCGATACTGTCGCTTATATGAATATGAAAGGTAAATATTTCAATCCTACATCAATAGGCGCGGGTATCAGTTACACTTATGAGAAGACTTATCGAGTGATGGTTGAGGCAGACTTTACATGGCAGCAGTGGAGCAAGGCTCCATATTCAGCTTTGTATAGTCCTGAAGATATCACCCAGCATCGCCCGGCAGAGGTTGTAGCAGCGGGCATGGATTTCAATGACCGTACGAAAATTGCTGTTGGCGCAGAATTCGTGCCTAAATTGAGGGGTAACTATGGCGAAAGGATCGCATATCGCCTCGGTGGCTATTTTTCTAATGACTATCTCAATATCAACGGAAACAAGGTTAAGGAGATTGGTGTGACCTGTGGCGCAGGTTTCCCTACCCCTGAAGGCAAGACGCAGATCAATCTCGGGTTGGAATGGAAAAAGCGTTACGCTACACCCAACAAACTTATCGGTGAAAATTATCTCAATATCACTTTGGGCGTGAACTTCAACGAAGTGTGGTTCTGGAAGAGAAAGATAAGATAGGTTTTAGGTTTTAGGCTTTAGGTTTTAGGCTTTA
>DAWBVG010000006.1:0-5544 GCA_052279865.1 Muribaculaceae bacterium | reverse complement strand
GATGTGTATAAGAGACAGCGATATAGATGTATACAAAAAGATAACTCGCATGGTCAACAAACCATTGGAAAAATTCACTGGCGTCAAAGATCGCCAAAGGTATCATGTCAAGCACTTTGTTTAATGTTTAATATATAATGTTCAATGTTCAATGCTTCATGTTTATTTGTGTCATAGGATATTGAGATGACGGAACATGCGCCCGTAATATTCGGCTTTACGCTCCACTGCGAGTGGATACGCACGGCTGGTAGAAGGCATGCGCCATATTTCAAGAATATCATCATTGTCGCCCCCATTGCGGGCAGGAATGGAAGCTGTGACCATTTCTCCCATTTTGGGAATTTCTGTGTTCGTAAGCTCTGCAATTATTCCGGCTGCCTTTTCTCCGGTGGTAACAACAGTGTGACATTCCGGCATCTCTGAAAGGAGGGTGAAAAGAGGCACTGGTTCCACGACATCAAGAAACTTGTCGCTTGCGTTTCCTTTCAATCTTCGGGCTCTTCTAACGGTGTCATTAAGTGCAATATGTTTTTCGGTCATCAGTTCGCGAATCTTGTTGACATCATAATTTTTGCCGTCTTCCTTAAGAAGTGCATCTTTGTTGCCACAGAAAAGCAGCCCGCATATTTTCCAGAAATCATTAGTGCGATTGGGATAATAGAAATCCATGTTCCATCGCTTTGACTGCGGTGGAAAAGTTCCCATAATAAGCACTTTTGCACCTTCCGGAATGAAAGGTGGCCAGGGATGTGATTCTATTTCCAATCCCTCTTTCTCCTCTTTAATATCCATAATAACTCAGATCTATTTCTCTTTTGCCTCCATGGCATTCACGACCATGCGGGCAAATTCATGCACCTCATCCGGGGTGGTGGCTCCTGAAGACTGCTTTATGAGCATTGAAGCGCATACGGGGAGTTTCATGCGTTCGGAATACTCATTCAATTTGCCCGTAACAGCACCTGATGCCCATGTGAAGTTGCCGAAAGTCGCAAACACCTTGTTTTTTATTTCGCGCGTCTCCATTGCATTCATGAATGTTTCGATAGGCGGGAAAAGGCGCATTGAATATGTTGCCGAACCGACGATGAGAGTTTCGTAACGGAACGCGTCGGTAATCATGTCGCTCATATCTGAATGCGATGCATTGTGTATGATTATGCGCTTCACACCCTGAGCTGAAATCTCTCGTGCGATCATCTCAGCCACTTCAGCAGTGTTGCCATACATTGATCCGTAAACGATCACAACGCCCGGTTCACTTTTATAAGCGGCAAGCCGTGAATAAAGTTCAACGATTTCTGGAATTTTTTCATTCCATACAGGTCCGTGTGTAGAACAAATGTAAGAAAATTCGAGATCAGAGAGTTTTTCGATCGCCTTTTGCACGAATCGTCCGTATTTACCCACAATGTTGGAATAATAACGATACATCTCCGATATGTAGACATCGGTTTCCATATCGCGGTCAAGCACCGCTCCGTTGAGAGCACCGAATGTGCCGAACGCATCTCCGGAAAAGAGCACCTTGAGATCTTCTACATATGTCATCATTGTCTCGGGCCAGTGGACCATAGGCGTGAGATAGAATTTCAACGTATGTCCTCCTAAGTCGATGGTGTCTCCATCCTTTACTTCAAGATATCTTTCGGGATCATCGATGTGGTAAAACCCCTTTATCATGTCAATGGTCTTTGCATTTCCGACAATCTTTATATCGGGATATGCAAGCACGATCTCCGGAATGGAGCCCGAGTGGTCAGGTTCCATATGGTTGACAACAAGATAATTGATGCGCCGATGACCAGCTATGGAGTTGATGTTGTTGAAATATTCGCGAACTTCTTCGATACATACAGTGTCGATAAGAGCCAGCTTTTCAGTTCCTGCTACAATGTAGGAATTGTAACTTACACCATAAGGAAGAGGCCACAACGCCTCGAATTTATGTTTTACGCGGTCGTTAACCCCGACATAAAATATATCTTTTACAATTTCTTGAACGTTCATGACTCACGAAAATTTATATCTTTTTAATGTACAAAATTAGTGAAATAAATTGTAATTTTGTCAAATATATTCGAATAACTTGTTATATAGCAATGAAAGCAGCATTAATAACAATTTTATTACTGATTATTTCCAACGTATTCATGACATTTGCATGGTACGGACATCTCAAACTAAGTGCCAGCGGAATATCTAAAAACTGGCCGTTGTTTGTGGTGATATTGTTTTCGTGGGGCATTGCCCTGCTTGAATATTGTTTCATGGTTCCGGCAAATAAAATCGGATTCAAGGATAACGGAGGTCCGTTTTCACTGTTTCAATTAAAAGTCATACAAGAGGTGATCACACTTACTGTCTTCACCATCATCGCGGTAATATGTTTTCAAGGTCAGAAATTCCAGTGGAATCACGCAGTGTCGTATCTATGCCTTGTTGCAGCCGTGGTTTTTGCTTTTTTACCTACTAAATAATCATGACAGAGTTTAAGATAGATGTTGCTCCGGTGCAGGGGCATACTGATGCCGCGTGGCGTCATTTCCACAAGGAAATATATGGTGGTGATCAATGTTACTACACTCCGTTTATACGCCTTGAGAGGGGAGAGTTCAGAAAACATGATCTAAAGGACTTCACGTCGGAACTGAATGAGAATCACCATGTCGTTCCGCAGGTGATTTTTCGGGACATGTCTGAATTGCGTCCGCTTGTGGAAGGGCTTGTGAAGAATGGCGCGCGAAGAATCGACCTTAATACGGGGTGTCCCTTCCCGTTGCAGACGGCAAAAGGGCGTGGAGCCGGTTTTATCAGCAACACCGAAGAATATCATAAAATTCCGGAACTACTTAAAGAATTTCCGGAAACAGAGTTTTCATTGAAGATGCGTCTGGGTTATGCCGAACCGGATGAATGGAAGAGGGTTGTCGAGGCTATTAATGATATGCCTTTGACTCAGGTGACGTTGCATCCTCGTGTTGCCCGTCAGCAATATGGAGGTGAACTTTATTTTGACCGGTTTGAGGAATTCTTGAAACTGTGCGAGCATCCGGTTATTTTCAATGGAGAACTGAAAACACCCGGTGATATTGCTGATATCAGGAAGCGTTTTCCTGAAATTGCCGGTGTCATGACAGCAAGAGGACTTCTCGGTCGTCCGTCACTGATAGTGGAATGTGAAGAGGGTAAGGAATGGACCAAGGAGGATCGTTTGGATAAGATGCTTAAGTTTCATGGCAGGTTGCTTCATCATTATGAATCTACGCTCTGTGGTGATTCCCAGATCCTGTCAAAGATAAAACCATTTTGGGAATATGCCGAAGAAGAGATCGGCAGGAAGGCATGGAAGGCGATCAAGAAAGCGTCTAATATCGCGAAATATCATTCGGCGGTAGCAATGATAAGCAGCTGCTAAAATTTAGCAGCTGCTGACAGAATGTGATATAAGTAATTTGGGGAAATTATTTGTTTATGCTGAGAAGTCCCTCACTGACGGCATTCATTATAAGTTCGGCGACGTTGCGTGCTTCAAGCTTTGTGAGAAGATGACGGCGGTGGGATTCCACAGTGTTTGCACTGATTCCCATGAATCGGGCAATATCATCGGTTGATTTGCCCGATGCCAGCATCTGGAGCACCTCCATCTCTTTCGGAGAAGGAGGATTATAGCCTTCAATGATCTTCAATATCGAACGCGCACGTCTGCAATAATATCGTTCATTGTCCGCAACTGCGATGATTGCGGATTTTATCTCATCTGCATTCACCGATTTAAAAAGGATGCCTTCAACATTGGCCCGGATATATTCCTTGACATACCATAATTCTTCATGGATGGTATTTACAATTATTTTCAGATCCGCGTGTTCGGTTCGGATAACTTTGAGCATTTCGAGACCGTCGATATCCGGCATTTCTATATCGAGCAGACAGAGGTCATAATGCCGTTGCGCCATCAACAGCAGTGCGTGGCATCCTCGCGTCGTGGTGTCGATATGCATCACGCGCTCGCCCAAGGCTTCATTGACAATTGCAGCAATCCCTCTGATCACTATGTCATGATCATCAACAATGAGTATATTTAACTTGTCATTATTCATGCTGCAAAAATAATAATATTAAAAAATATTTATGTCATGGTTTTCCGTGAGTAATATTATAAAAGTCCTGTTAACGTCCCATTAAAATCCGGTTAAAGGTATATGTTCATATGGTTTTTACCGTTTGTTCTTGTTTTGGATATCTTTGCTCCGATTGAGGCAGCCCTCTTCAATATTGTCTGCATTCCAATGCCTGAGGATTGATTTGAGGAGGCTTCCTCTCCGTCATCGCATATGTCAATGTTTCCATTGCTTATGGATATGGATATGTTTTCTGCGCTCGAATGTTTATTGATGTTTTCGATGCATTCCTGAATTATGCGGTAAATCTGAAACTCAACTTCTTGTTTGTCGGAAAAAGGAGAAACCTGAGTTATTGATATTTTTCCGTCGTATCTTAAGGCAAGATTTCTGAGAAGCTGCAACAGAGTCAGCCCCTCGAGACGAGGAGGCATAAGACTGTGTGAAATGGAGCGTACGTCATTCCGGACATTATCGATGAGACCTACGATTTCACTGGTGTCAGCAGTCGGGGTCTGCATCAGAAGGGCAATTCCCGTCAGATCACTGCATATTCCATCATGAAGTTCGGCAGCAAAGCGTGCCCGTTCCTGATCGATTGCATCCAGTTGGTTGCGCATTGCCGATAATTCAAGCTCGCGTTTCATACGTTTATTTCTGGAAATGAAAAATACAATGCATGACGCGATAATAACAATTGAGAGTATTAAAACTACAGTCAACCATAGGCGCTGCCTTGATTTTTCCACTTCAAGACGAGCAATCTCCAGTTTTCTTTGTGCCGTTTCATACTTTACGTCGAATTCACTAAGCTGTTTGTCAATCTCGGCTCCGTGCAGACTGTCGGATATTTCGATGGACCTTTCGTAACATTCGCCCATTCTCTTTATATCTCCGAGTTTTTCGTAATTGCGTGCCATTCTGAGAAATAGTTTGTTGAAAGGCATGAATGTGCCGGCTCCTTTCATTGAAAGGATCTTTTTCTGGATGTCGAGACTTTTCTGATAATCACCGTATGCTGACAGCACGACATAACTTTCTTCCAGGAAACCGAGTGATTCCACTGAGGCTTCAGGCACGTCACTCATTATCTCATTCCCTTTTGAAAGATAATATTCCACGGAATCACGTCTTCCATCTTTATAATGCATATCGATTATGGAAGCATAGGTTTTCAGAATGTATCTCGGCAGTTTATGTCTTTCGGCAATGTCCACCATTTCGCGTTCAATTGCAAATCCGTCCTTTTTATCACCTTTAAGATATAACACGATTCCGAGAGTTTGTCCGGCATACATGATAGCTTCCGCATCGTCACATTCCTTCGCAATGTTGAAAGCTTTCCTTCCATATTTTATTGCTTCGTCAAATCTTCCAAGATTGGCATAGAGCACGGCAATGGATGTCAGGAGATATG
>DAWBVG010000005.1:0-3670 GCA_052279865.1 Muribaculaceae bacterium | reverse complement strand
GCCTAAACCGCCCCCAAGAGCGTTCCTCGGTAAATTTTAGCATTTTGCTAAAAAATCTTCCTGAAAAATTTGTTTTTTAACGCAGTATCTTCGAGGGTTGTCGTGACAATTTATTTTAGCTGTCATGACTATCTATTGTAACTGTTGTGACTATCTATTTTATCGGACTATTTATTATTTTATCGGACGATTTATAGTGAATTGTAGGAGGGGGAGAAGGTGTCGCCGCGGGTCAGATCGCCGGTGCGGGCACCGAGCTCGAGCCAGCGCACGCGCTGGTCGGAACGTCCGTGGTTAAAGGTTTCAGGCACGGCATACCCCTGAGCCTGCTTCTGGAGATAGTCATCCCCTATCTTGGAAGCGGCATTCAACCCCTCTTCTATGTCACCCGGTTCGAGACTATTGAAAAGCCTGTTGTCGTGATATGCCCACACACCGGCATAATAGTCGGCTTGCAACTCGGTGCGCACGCTCAATTTGTTGGACTCAGCTTCCGGAAGACGCGCCATCTCCTGATGCGCCTGGTCAAGAGTGCCAAGAAGATTCTGCACGTGATGCCCCACTTCATGCGCAATCACATAAGCAAAAGCGAAATCACCACCTGCACCCATCTGCTTCTCCATCTGTTCGAAGAAAGAGAGGTCTATATAAAGAGTCTTGTCGGCAGAGCAATAGAAAGGACCAACAGCCGACGTTGCATTACCGCAGGCAGAGTTTACCGATCCCGTAAAAAGCACCATCTTCGGAGGTTCGTAGGTTCTTCCGATTTTCCGAAATTCTTCGGTCCAGACATCCTCCGTACCGGCAAGGATCACCTTAGCAAACTCGGCATATTTCTCCTCCTGTTCGGAAGGAACATAATTCTGAGCCACCTGATTGCCGGTGATCGAACCAGCATTATTCAGCACAGACAACGGATTACCACCGGAAATCCATATAATCAAAGCGGTAATAATCAATCCACCGATTCCACCGGCACCAGCTACCAGTCCGGTGCGCCGTCCGCGCCGGTCATCCACATTCGAGCTGCTTCTTCTCCCGTCAAGTCTCATTAGCGTATAGTTTTAGGCAAATTACTACTCCCTATCTCTCATACTTCCTTCCCTTCTATAATTAATCCTCCATAAATAAAACCTGCCATCAAAACCAAAAGTTCAAGGTTTCAACCATATTCAACTACGCAACAACCACTTTAGATTAGCGTTGGGGTTTGCCGGGCCGCAAACAATGGTTTATTTTTTGCGTCCCGGTACATAATTATCGGCAATATCCTCATATTTGAATGGAGTGTAAACCGTTCCATTACGCATTGCCGCCTTCCTGCCGCGATCATAAAGTTCGCTTTTGTCTTCAAGTGTCTCTGCCAAAACCTCATCATCGGCGAAAAACGCCCTCAGCCATTCGCGGGTCAAGCCCGGACGATACCGTGCAAAAGGTATGTGCACAAATAGTTTGTCGCTCTTTTTATGAAAAAAATAGGGACTATCCAAACTTCCTGAATATGAAATCGAATTATCATCTGCCTTTATATTTGCAAATGTTACCCAGATATCTACATATTCACTTGGATGATGCAGGGAAAACCATTGTTTGGCAAAAAGACCTTTTTTACGGAGAGATTTATCATCCGCATGATACTCACCGGTCTCTCGATCGAAAAGTGCATACTCGTGCCAGCATATCAGTTGTTTGTTATCGGGATTCTTGATATGCCAAAATACAATCTGTGCGATTGAATCGGCAGCAACATCCATATTCTGTCCTTCGACTTTTATCTTTACCTTCTTGTCCCACCCCTTAGGGAGCTTGATTTCAACGTTAGTATACTCTTTGCCGTTTTTCAACATTACATCTGCGAAAACTTTTGCTGCCGCATTCGCGTTGAAAGAGCAACATAATGCCACGATTGAGAGCCAAGCAATGATTAATCTTTTCATAAGCAAGTAATAAAAAGTGATTATTGATTTGTAAAGTTATCTCTTAAAATTGAAAAAGAATGTGACAAATGTCACATTCTGTCAATTTTGTTATAAAAAAATTTCGATATAACATCATAATCTCTTAGCGATTTAGACGCCAAGGCGCAAAGTGGCAAAGTTTGATTCGAATTTTCGAAGGCCGCATAGCTCCTGCCAAGTCGCGAAGCACTGAGACATAAACATTGCGACAAAGTCAGAGCTTAGCGAGTCGCTGGAGAGCCTCGATGTAATAGTAGTCGGCGTAGATGATGGAAGCATCGATCTCGGAGCCGGCGGGATGATGACCTGTGGAATGGTCAAGGAAAGAGCTGCGACGCACGGGAGAGCGATAGCTATCGCCGGAGAGGGAGGCAAGCATCTTGACTGCATTCTCTTTATATTCCTTACCCTTCTCTTCAGGACAATATTTCTGAAGTTCCAACAATGCCGATGCAACCACACATGCTGCAGAGGCGTCTCTCGGCGCCTGAGGAATCGCAGGGTCGTCAAAATCCCAATACGGTACGTAATCTTCAGGCAATCGTTTGAGATATGCATCCGTTACCTTGCAGGCAAAATCAAGGAATTTTTTATCCTGAGTCTCGCGATAGACCATCGTATATCCATAGATAGCCCATGCCTGTCCACGCGCCCATGTGCTGTTGTCGGCATATCCCTGATGCGTGATACCTCGCAGGAAATTACCATTTTTCGGATCATATACCGCCACATGGTAGCAGGTGCCATCAGGACGGAACTGATGCTTCATTGTGGTTTCAGCATGTTTCACAGCGATATCATAGAGACGTTGAGAGCCGCCATTGCGCGCTGCCCAGAAAAGCATCTCAAGGTTGATCATGTTGTCCATGATTGTATTATGACCTCCAAGCATCTCAACATTCCGAGGCCAGGAGAGAAGAGTGCCAACTTCCGGATTATAAAGCGTAGCCAATGAATCTGCGGAAGCAAGTATCACCTGCTTGTATTTAGGATTCTGTGTGAGACGATAGCCGTTGCCATAGCTACAGAAAATCAGGAAACCGAGATCATGGTCGAAGATAGGTCTCTGCGACAGGTATTCCAAAGATTCCGTATATTTCTCAGCTTTCTCGCGGATCTTCTCATCACCGGTCATTTCATAGTCATACCACAGCACGCCGGGCCAGAAACCTGAGCACCATTCATCGGGTGTTGCCTTGCGGCAATGCCACACGGAATCTCCCGCCGCGATATTGCGCGGCATCATAGTGTAGTCTATAGAATCCCTTGAAAGCTCATCGAGAGAGCGAACCACTTTCGAATGACAATATCCGAGAGCACCATCAACATCTATCGATTCTGCCGTTGCAGTCTGAAAGCAGGAACTCAACCCTGCAGTCAGCGCAATCCCACAAGCTGATAATATCCAATTATACACTTTCATCTCAAAAGTCTCTATCTTTATATTTTTTATATCTTAAATTCCTAAAGCCTAAAACCTAAAGCCTAACCCCTACAACATCAATCCATCCCCTGTCATGGCAACCGGCAGGCGTTACGCTGTAGAAGCCGACCTTTGCTCCTATCCATTTTCCCGCACGCGCCTTAAAGACACCCGCTACATCTCGGAAGCGGTTATTATCCGTGCTGTACGAGAAGCGACACTCCCCTTTTTTATTTACAGCCACCCTCAATTTCAGAGCACATTCCATATTCTGTCTCTTATACACATC
>DAWBVG010000004.1:0-6692 GCA_052279865.1 Muribaculaceae bacterium | reverse complement strand
GATGTGTATAAGAGACAGGTTCACCATGCATAAAAAACAAGAGAGGGATGATCAGCATAAGATTGCTCTCCGCAATGATACTATTGAAACTGAAAAAGATTTAGCTGTTATCGATATTGAATATGCTGTTTCTGCAAATTCGCCTTGTTATAACAAATTCTATAAAGACACATTTGGAAACTATACAAAACGGTATCCAAATCCTCGTTTTGACATTGTTGCAATCAGTGGAAGTGGACAGATTTATGTTTTAGAATTAAAGACAGGTCTTAATTCAACTAAAAATTCAGAGACTCATATCTCTGATTTTGTAGCGATGATTGGCTCTCATAGAAAAGATTCATCAGGCGTTCCTCGATATAAGACATTTCTAAATGAGATGTCCACAATGATAAACGTGCTAAATACAACGCGACTTAGAAACGATTCAGATCCGTTTCCGAAAGTAGACATGAGCAAGCCACCCATATTCGGTTTTATTTACACTGTTGAGGATGATCCCAAATGTAAGGGACATACCCCGGAATACCAGAGAAAGAGGATACAGGAGATTGTCTCCAGTGCAATTGACAAAGCTATTAATTCTTCATCAAGAAGGATACTAAACGATGATGTCAAAAAAATGATAGACGAGGGTTTCGTTCTCAAACAAGTGATGCTCGTAAGTAAGAATTTTAAATTAAGTTTATGAAAATAACAGTTCATCGCGGAACTGACCAGATAGGCGGTTGTGTCACAGAATATGAATCAAATGGATGGAAACTGTTTGTCGATTATGGAGAGCAGTTACCAGGCGCGCCTGCGTCGGACAAAGCTCTTGAAATAGATGGTCTGACCTATGGAGATCTCCGCAAAAGCGCATTACTCGTAACCCACTATCACGGCGACCATATCGGGAAAATTGCAGATTTACCCGCAATGTTGCCTATCTTTATGGGAAAGATCTCAAAGGAGGTTGCACAGGAACTATCAGAGCATTTGAGTTGGATAAAAGAGGAGCATCGCGCCACGTCCGAGCGTCTTGATTCTGTAAGGACTTTTGTCCCGGGCGAACAATTCTCTTTTGGAGACTTCAGGATTATGCCGATTGTCATCGACCATTCGGCATTTGATGCCTACGCCTTTCGTATAGAGGCCAAGGGACTTTCTGTGTTTCACACCGGAGACTTTCGCACGCATGGATTCCGGAGCGGCAAGCTGCCTAAGGTGATTGAGAAGTATGTAGGAAAAGTCGATTATGTGGTATGCGAGGCAACCAATGTCAATCGTCCTGAGGCAACCATAAAATCAGAATCGGAACTACAAAAAGAATTTGAAATAGAGTTTCGAGGCTCTCGGTATAATGTCGTCTATCTCTCATCTACAAATATCGACCGGTTGTTCGGCCTCTATCATGCTTCAGTAAAAGCTCATCTGCCATTCTATATTGACGCTTATCAGAAGAGGATAATGGATATTGTCGCCGGTCGGGATAATATCTGGGGCAAATCTCGACTATACAAATATGTTGAAGGAATAGAACCAATCGTTCTCCAACGCGAAGGCTCTGAATTTAGAGTAACCGATAAATTCAGTGATTTCCTTGAAGAGCACGGCTTTGTCCTGATTGCCCGTGCTAATGATAGATTCGACAGACTCCTTTCCATAATTCCTAAAAACGGAAGGAAGACTTTTCTTTCGATGTGGAATGGTTATCTTGATAGCTCAAAAGCCGCATACAATTCCTCTCTTGCTCAATCGATTGGAACGGAATACGAGTATTTACATACCAGTGGGCATTGCGACATGGCAAGTCTTGACCGACTGCTGGATATGCTCAAACCGAAAGCTATAATCCCGATTCATACTGATAATCCGCGTCACTTCGCCAACCTGTTCTGCGATAAATGGCCCATGATTCTGCTTGAAGACGGCGAGTCGTTCGCCCCAATCAGAGATTCGGGATTCGACACAACGAGTGCCAAAGTAATGGCATTCCAGACGCCTGACAATTCGTTTGAGGTCATCGAAAATCCCGAAAACTTGCAGTGGTGGCTGGTTGATAACAGATTCCTCGGTGAATTTCAGTGGTGGGATGATGCCGATTCTGCTCTGCATCATGTTGTGTATGCTCCTAAACGGTTGCTGGGATACGCCATTGAGTCAGATGAGGATATGGCACCTTTCCTGTATGTAGTCTATCATCCGGATTTCACTGAACACTCAAGGTATGATGAAGGAGGACATAATCCCGAAGAAGAGGACTATCAGATAGACTGCGAATTCACTCCTGGACAACGTGTTCTCGCCAACATTGACGATGTGTTGGTGCCATGTGAAGTCGTCGGTCCTCTGACCGTAGATTTTTTGCGAAAAGATTTTAATAAATACAGTCCTTGCAGTGAGGAAGATTTTCAGGAATATAAATCCGAGTTGTGGGATTGGGACTGGGACAAAGTTGTGGTCCGTCCATTAGTAAAAATCAAAACCGAATATGGCGTAATATCGTCTGAAACTACTGCACAAAGAATCTATATTTTTCCATATAAGACTTTATCAACAAATGAAGATACTCCATCTCTCTGACACTCACGGCTGCCACCATCGGCTTCGGGATTTGCTCGAGGCTGATGTGCTGGTACATTCCGGTGACTTCTGCATGGTCGGTAGCGAGCAGGAAGCGATTGACTTTCTTAATTGGTTCTGTGATCTGCCGTATCGCCACAAAATTTTCATCTGTGGCAACCACGATGATTGTCTTTATGGAGCCAACATCGACGGTCTCGATGACAATGTGCATTACTTGTGTAACTCCGGCATCGAGATTGAGGGCATGAGATTCTATGGTGTCCCTATGTTCATGGGCGATTGCGTAACCAATCGCCAAAGCCGTAACTATGCTCGTATCCCCGAAAATACCGACATTCTTATCACCCATTCTCCAGCCTATGGAATCCTTGATTTCGATGACGGCATCAACTATGGCTCGGAGAAAATCCTTGAAAGACTCCCATTACTTCATAATCTCAAAGCCCATCTTTTCGGACATATCCATGCCCAACATGGCATAACAAAGCAAAATGGAATAATCTTCTCAAACGGTGCGATAATGAACTCCGATTACACTAATCTTTCCAATCCGAGTATTATTGAAATTTAATTGGAATGACACGTCCATTATGTAGTTTTAACGATTGATATGTTTTAATTAAACTATAATAACAATCTCTAAATCAAATGTTATGAGGACAACATTTTTCGATTTTATCGGTGCCGCTGATATGGAGAGAATTCATTCTGCAACAATCGCATGGATGATATCTGATAAATGCGAAGCATTTAATCTTGAAGATCGTATATTCTTGCTTAATACTCTTTTTGGAACAACATTGACTGATATAAAATCAATAACTGTATGCAATGAGTTCAATCGGATTGACATAGCATTTATTACAACCCATCTCAATGGTGGAAAAGAATTTTGGGCAGTTGAGAATAAAGTCAAAGCTCCATTAGGAAACAATCAACTGAAAAAATATGAAGACATAACATCTTGCACTCCAAGGTGGAATGGTACTCGACGTAAAAAGAAAGAGGAAATAGAAAGGAATGATGAAAAAAATAGCGAATTAAACTATCAAGATTGCCATTTTGCCGTTCTGTCGTTAATAGGTGTACTGCCACAAGATTACTACGGGGACTGGCATATTGTGGAATATTCTGAATTTCTAAAGGCTCTTCAGCTAATATGCAATAAGATAAACTATGAAAATCAACACCTTGTGATTATTCACGAATACCGTGATTGTCTTTCTAATTTTGTTATAGCCTTGAGTCAATTCAGAAAACACCCTGAAGAATTTCCATTTGTATTTACAGAAGGGAATAAAAAGAAATCTGCAAAATTGGATATCACGGAAAGCGGTTTAAACGATTGCACAATTGGTGAATACATATCAAATAATGGTCTGGAAACATTATTACAAAAGGACTACTTCGCCAATCTGCTTAAGGAAATATACCAAGATTTTGATGAAATAAATAGTATGGTTGACCATTGTCATGTTACCGAAACCCATGGTAATGCTGATTTCGCTTTCCATTTCAGGAATTCCGGTATAGAGATGGAATTTGACCTTTCATTTCAGAATGGTACATTTAAATTTGCTGGGACTAAAAAAAATTATCCGAAAGTCGGGATAGACGAAAAGAAAAATTTCCTTATTGAATGGGAAAATGTTTTTTTAAGCATCGTTAAATCAGACATATTCTCGGATTATAATAAGTTAAATCGGCCCAAAAGCAGAGCTCGAATTTCAGTATCTTATACTTTAGGTGATAAATGGTACGAAATTGACCGAAATGAATTTATTAAAATCGTCCGAAATCAGATATCAATAGCTTATAATATGATGACGTATGTCATCGGGCAAAAGTATACCTCTGTTTAATCGGAACGAATGTTTCCTGTTAGTTCCCTATCTTTGCCGGTGAACTAAAACTTAATTTTATGCCATACACATTTAAAGTAACAGCCAAACAGAACATCGGCGGCAGTAAAGGCATTGCCAAGGGCATGAGTGTGCAGTGTGTGGAAAAATCCATTTCATCACCGCAAATCAAGACCATTCTTGAAGCTTTCAAGAATCAGCATGGAATCGAAATCAAAGGTATATCCGTTTTTGTCGGGTATTTTACCATAGAGAAACTTTGATTTCAACGCATCAGACAGGTTCGGCAGAAGAAATTTTGCCGAATTTTTTAATTCAATTTTTAATCGGAAATTATATTTCCGATTAAAGTGCTAACTTTGTGGTATAAAAACAAAACGATATGAAAAATTTAGTGTTTCTCAAACCATTCTCAATCAAAAATCCAACACTTGACGAGCAGAATGATTTCATTATGAATGAAGTCTTCGTCGAGATGGAGTGTGCCTCTTTTGGTGAGATGTATGATAGTGACAAACTCTATGGCAAAGAACTAGAAACATTCATCCCAAAGGAAGTGAGTGCAAAACATCCGGATTGGGTTATTGCGGTTGGGAAGTGTGCGACTGTCGCATTGGGTATAAGACGGCAAAAGAAAGTATTGCTGAACCCCAAAGTCAGCTACGAACATCTTAATAACGTCACGGATTTTGACCGAGAAAACACATACGGCTTCTTTGATGACATGTATGAGCAGGATTATGAACGGTTTCAGTCCGTTTTCCCTCACGCGATGTGGTTACCGCAGGATGATAATCTCACATTATTCACCATTAAAGAAGTTGTGGAGGAAATAATCAATGGTTGAACTGTTGCTAAAACGCTATCTATGGCTTATAGATACGCTGAAACGAAACGGAGAATTGACATTCGAGGAAATCTCAGCAAAATGGGATTCATCTTCTGTAAATGACAATGGTTCCAAACTCACACAGAGGACATTTTACAACCATTGTCAGGCTGTGGCGCGTCACTTCGGCATCCTGATAGAGTGCCGCAGAGGAAGAGGATTGAATTTATACAGTATCGTAAATCCGGAAGCAATAGAGGAAAATTCACTGACAAAATGGGCACTCGACAGCTTTTCTCTCGGAGAGCTGCTCCTCGGCAACAGTGTTATCTCTGATAAGATTCTTTTGGAAGAAATACCGTCCGGGCGCGAATGGCTTGAGTCCGTTCTTCATGCGTTACAGCATAACAAAGAAATGGAAATAATGTATGAGAACTTTGTCGGGTTCAAATTTTCGGGAAGGGTCAAACCTCTATGTGTCAAACTATTCAAACGTAGATGGTATGTACTCACACTTTTAGACAATAACAGGAAACGAATATTCTCGCTTGACCGTATCAGAAATCTGACAATTTCAGACCGGACATTTATCTACCCGAAAGATTTCGTTCCTACCGCATATTTTCAAAACTATTTTGGTATCATTGCCGGAATTGAACAAAAAGTGGATAATATCAAAATCCGCACTTATGCTGAATTACCGGGCTATCTCCGTTCACTGCCCATACATCATAGTCAAAGAGAATTGGAGTCGAAAGACGGACACACAGATTTTTCTCTAAGACTGGTCCCGACATTCGATTTCATTCAGGAGCTTCTTCTTCACCGAGACCAGTTGGAAGTATTGGAACCTAAGACACTGAGAGATGAAATTTCAATTCTAATCACACGCATGAAGCGGCTCTATACATCCGGGTAATGACTGGCGGCGATGCGGACACTTTCAGCGATGCAAGAGCGAAACTCAGGCGGGGCGATGACTTCGGCATGACCTCCGTAACCGAGAATCAGGCGTTCAAGTTCATTATTGATAACCACTTTCAATGACAGTTGGATACTGCCGTCACGGAAGCGTTGTTCCACTTTCTGTGACTTATGAAACGGTTTTGACTCGACGTATGGAGCCTGCTGCCGGTCAATCTTGATTACAACGCGACGCGCCTTGTCGCTGATCTGCTTCGTGACTCCGATTGTGTCGTCGAAGAAATGCTCTGGGTCGAAATCGACACATTTCCTGAATGGATGTTCTTTATCCAATCTGACGGAATGAATTCTGTCAAGCGCAAAAATATTGACTTGCGGTGAACGATTTGTTGATTTCTCACAAATCAGGAACCAGCGGTTACGATATTCCTTCAGCAGATAAGGATATACAACCAGTCCCTCCGGGTGACGTGCCTTGAACGACTGATATTCGATAACGATAGTCTGCT
>DAWBVG010000003.1:0-4622 GCA_052279865.1 Muribaculaceae bacterium | reverse complement strand
TGTGCATAGATCGACAAGGAATTTTTCGGAATTTTCCATGCAGCCGTTTCCTGTTCCGGTTATTATCGCATCAGGATGCTGAATGCCGGATTGATTGAGGGCAGCTATTGATGTGGCTACGGTGCGTTTGAGAATTTTACTCATACGCCGCGCCTCAGCGGGCGGTATCAATCCCTTGGTGTCGGGTTCTTGTGCGCGGACATAGCTCTTGTCGAAGACAGCCGGGTTATCCATCCATTCATCGCTTAATGGGGGCTGACATGAGACTTGTGCCAAAGACCGCACGAAGCAATGCTTAATGTGTAATGAGGAATCAGGATTGAGAAATGAGGAATGAGGGTTGACGCGGGAGAGGATGAGAGTGGAGTCGTTGCCGCCGAAACCGAAAGAGTTATTAATGATATGGCGTATGTTTTCTGCATTCTCATGTGCGGTCAACGGAACGCCTGCCTCTCGGATTGGATTCTTCCAACCAAGGTTTGGAGGCATGAAGCCGTGTTGCAGCGCAAGAAGGCATATCACCGTTTCAATAGAACCGGAAGCACTGGTGGTGTGACCTGTAAACGCTTTTGTTGACGAAAACTTAGGAATGCGGTCGCCCCAGATTCTCTCCATGGCTGCAAGTTCGCAATCATCGTTGTTGGGAGTGCCTGTGCCGTGAGCGTTGATATAGTCAATGTCATGTGGACTCAGGCGAGCCATATCCATCGCTTTTCGCATTGCCAAGTATGCCCCCTCTCCATTTTCGGAGGTGGCAGTCTGATGGAAAGCATCGCATGTGTTGGCATATCCGCTGAGTTCGGCAAGAGGCTTGACACCACGTTTCTTTGCGGATTGCTCACTTTCAAGCACTATGAATCCGGCTCCTTCTCCGAGATTGATGCCGGTGCGGTCGCGGTCGAACGGACGACAATTCTCCTTGTCGAGAATCATTAGAGTGTTGAAACCGTTCAGATGGAATTTTGTAAGCGCCTCTGTACCCCCTACAACAGCAATCTCCACGATTCCGCTATTGATGAGGTTGGCACCGAGAATTATGGCATTCGCTGCTGAAGAACAGGCAGTGGAGGTGGTTGTTGTCAATGCGAATTTTCCGATATTGTCAGCTATCAATTCGGTGGAACAACCGCAATCATTATACTTCAGTTCAAGACTATCGTCTGCTTCAGATTCTGAATCAAAAGCAGTTTTAAAATACTTTTCAGTCTTGTCCATACCCCCGACCGTGGTGCCGCTTATAAAGGCGGCTTTCGCCAGCTCCTCTTTATTGAGATGTGCGGATTCAACCGCCTCTTTGGCAGCTATGATCCCGAGCAAGACAGTGCGCAACTCAGATTCCGGGTATCCCACACCGAGCATATCCGCCATCTCCTTGTCAGACATGGCGACTTCTCCGACCGGAAACTCAGTGTGTTCCGTCGGTAGATGCCGGATAGCGCCAATGGCGCTCTTCCCTGCGAGAAGAGATTGCATGGTTGCATCCAATCCGCATCCTAATGCCGAGATGATCCCCGCGCCAGTGATCAATAATCTTTCTGCCATGGCTTTTAAGCCTTAGGCTTTAGGTTTTAGATCCATTCGGCGAAGCTTCTAATGCCTAACGCCTAAAACCTAACACCTAAATTTACTTTATTCTGTTCTTGTCTACGAAATCGGCGATGGTGGCAACGGATTTGAAGATCTGTTTCCCTTCGGCTGGATTGGTGAGCTTGATGCCATATTCGCGTTCGAGAAGCACAATGAGTTCAAGTGCATCTATGGAATCGAGACCGAGACCATCCCCAAAGAGAGGAGCTTCGGCATCAATATCCTGAGCCGTCATGTCTTCGAGGTTAAGAGCCTCGATAATCTGGTTTTTAAGCTGATCGATAAGTTTGTTCATATTCTTGTGTAATTAAAGATCGGTACTATTGAATCAAGGAGGTCACTAAAGAGACTTTACTCAACTTGTTTTATTTTAAGCAATTTAAGCTCGGCGAGATAATCACTGTCACTGTTGTAATCCACCCAGCCGGTGAGAACGAGGGGAGAGGCTGGAGCAACACACTTTATTATCTCGTCTATCTTCTGCGGATCGTATTCGTCAAGAAGATAGAATGAGGTTTCTCCATATATCTTATTGCGGATGGCTATTTCTCCCGTCACTATGTTTGCCAAGGTATAGACAAACAGAGCAGGACTTGGGAAATAGTTGTCATCACTTATTGTTTTCTGATAATTGCGATCGGTGATAAGTGAGCCGTTACGGTTAAAGAGTATTACGGCGATATTTTCGCGTTCCAACGAGGGGATATCTTTCAAAAGAAGCTCAGCACCCATAAATCCCAGTTTGCAAAGGGAGTCCATCTTGAAGAATTTGGGATAGTCTCCGACAAACTGACGATACAGACCCGTTATCGAGTCGTTGGATATTTCCGCTCCGTTCAGACTCGTTGCTTCCGGAGTTATTCTCACTTCCGCTATCGTTTCGAATGTACTTTTTACAATTTCCGACCGCTCTTCGGTGCATTTCCGATAAGCAATTCCGGCATTTGAACCTCCGAAGCCGGATAGGATCTTGATGAAGGTTCTTTTATCGGTATGGCGTATTTCAGGATTTACGGCAACATTATACGTTGTGCCTTTTTCGGCAAAACCGCGTGTTGGCAGAATGATGCCATTGTCGAGGGCATGCATAGAAAGGATGGTTTCGATTATGCCGGCAGCACCAAGGGTATGACCATAGAAGCCTTTGAGTCCGTTGGCTGGTATTTTGCCGAGTCCGGCACGATGAAGCGCGATTGACTCCATTTCATCGTTGTAAGCGGTGGCTGTGCCATGAAGATTGACGAAGGCAATATCATCCTTCTTGACAACCTCAAGTATGTCGGAAAGCACGCGATAAGATCCTTCTCCCGTGCGCGACGGACCTGAAATATGGTTGGCATCGTTATGATTGGAACATGCGATAAATTCCCAGCAATCTTCCTTTTCCCTTTTTCCTTTTCCCTTTTCCCTTTCTAAAATGATGGTTCCCGCCGCTTCTCCTAAGTTCAACCCAATGCGATCTTTGTCGAAAGGCTTGCAAGGATCCTGACTCAACGCCTTGAACGACTGGAATCCCGAGATTATAAAACGGGAAAGCAGGTCGCAGCCGATGACAACTACGTAACGGTATTTCCCGCTCGACAAAGCCCTGACTGCGGCTATCTGGGCACACACTCCCGAGATACAGGCATTCGATGCCACTATCGGAGTGTTGCCATTACCAAAATACGCTGCTATCTTTTTCGCTGATTGGGCAAGATAGCATCTGGAATCATCAATATCATCTTCGAGATGGTCAACATTCCCTTTTGTTGTGGAAAGCACGAAGATAACATCATCATTCTCTGCTTGCAGGGAGCATTCCGAGATTGCTTCGGTTGCGGAAAGGATACATAATTTCTCGAAGAGCGTGAAATCTTCCTCTCCTATGGAATGACTCGAGAACATGTCCGAGATCATTTTGCGGTCGATGAGCGCCCCGCAGAAGCTTTCCGGTAATCCGAAAACATCTTCATGGCGGCAGATTCTTGATTCTCCGTCAATAATGCTCTTCAGATTCTCTTCGGATGTGAGACCTAAAGGTGAGATTATATTATCTGCGATTTTTGTTATCATAACACCTCCCATTTCTCTTTCCACTTGCGATAAAATTCAGGATTCTCCCACACTAATTGGTAATTCTGATCCATGAATACCTGAATGGAGCGTCCTGTGGCAATCACCGAGCCATCGCAATCATCGATGATTTCGTAATCAAACACGATTTTTGCGGCTTCCGTCGGGACGTAAGTAATCACCACCGATGGTTTCATCTCATATACAAGAGGCTTCTTATATTTGAATGATAGCTCCACAAGTGGGGCGAAATAGCCGTTGGAAAAGATTGTCATGTATCCCAAACCGTATTTTTTACCGAATGCCTCCCGGGCATCTTCGAAATAAAGCGTATAGGAACCATGCCAGACGATATTCATCGAATCGACCTCGCTGAAACGTATATCAAACTTATGTGAAGCTGTCAGTTTATTCATTTCTTTATGTTTGTTTGAGGCTTTAGGTTTTAGGCTTTAGAGCCATTCGGCGAAGCATCTAATACCTAACGCCTAACACCTAATGCCTTTCGCTTACGGCAATCTTCATTTCGGCATCGGCGAGCACTTCGTTGCCTGTCTTTACGGATGCTGAAACCAAAGTCATACCGAAAACTTCCTCAATGACAGAAATTGTAGTTGTGATCTCCTCTCCCGTTTTGGGCAATCGATGAATAGTAAGATCCCGCACCGCACCAATAAAACCGATCTGTATCCCTTTCTTCAGTATATATTTATTGATATATCCGATGCGGGCGGCACAGGTCTGGGCAACATTCTCGATTACTCCGGAAGGTGTGAAAACACCGGATTCAACAAAAATATTCTCATCGGAAATCTTTGTGGTTGTAACGGTTACGACATCATCGTAATGCATGAGTTTCCCCACCATAACAAACGGTTCCTGTTGCGGAAGCAATTCGTGTATGTCAATTTTATCCAGTTCCATATTGTTTTAGGCTTCATGTCTAATGTAAGGCTTTAGGCTTTAGGTTTTAGGCTTTA
>DAWBVG010000002.1:0-8492 GCA_052279865.1 Muribaculaceae bacterium | reverse complement strand
GGAGAAGGGAAATATTTAGCAGCAGCCGAGGCTGCCGCACGTAACATTCTTGATACGGAAATAAATGTTGCAGGTTCGGGGGCAGCCTTCGAGTGCTGGTACGACGGCAAATCGCAACAGACCATACCTGCCTACCACACGATGGAGACGTGTGTCACGTTCACATGGATGCAACTGCTCGACAAACTATGGCAACAAACCGGAAACTCGAAGTATGCCGACGAGTTCGAACGCACTATGTACAATGCCCTCATGGCATCGCTGCGCAATGACGGAAATGAGATATCGAAATACAGCCCATTAGAAGGGCGGCGCCAGCCGGGGGAAGAGCAGTGTGGACTTCCGATCAACTGTTGCAATGCAAACGGACCGCGAGGTTTTGCGCTCATTCCGGATTTTGCACTCAGGGTTAAATGTGACACAGTCTTTGTTAATCTTTATACGCCACTTAAGGGTGAGATAGAAATTGGCAAATCTGCCATGAATATTGAAATTTCCAATGATTTCCCGCGGACTGGAAAGAATAGGATCGAGATTTTAAAGCCGGGTAAAGAAAAGGTTGTTCTTGCGCTGAGAATACCCGGATGGTGCGGTGGAAAGTATGGTATCAGTCTGAATGGACGGAAGGTTGACGCACAACCGGTCAATGGATATGCAATCATGTCGTTGGAGAAAGGCTCAAATGTCATCTCCACGGATTACAATCTGGTGAGCAAGGTTGAAAAGCTCAACGGGATGCAGGCACTGACACGCGGACCACTTGTTTTTGCCCGCGACAGCAGGTATTGTGACGGAGACATTGACGAATGCGGAATCATCAAGGAAAACGAAAAAGGAGAGGTGGATATCCGGTTTCCGGAATCCTCTTCAGACTTCGCGTGGATAACCGCTGAAGTTCCGATGATATTGGGAACCGATCTTGAGAATCCCGAAAACGCATCCGGAAGAATGGTATGGTTCTGTGACTTTGGCTCGGCAGGGAATGATTGGAACCGGAACGGACGCTATCGGGTTTGGATTGTATCTCCGATCCATGCCATGTCACAACCTTATCACAAATATTAAACTGCTTCCAAGTCGGGCGAAAAGGTACGTATTTTACCACGAAAGAAAAAATTTCTTATAACATATTTTTGAGTGGCAAACGTGGGTATGAATCAAAAAAGTGCTAAATTTGTGAGTATTTGTTACAAAATAATCAGTCCTATATTTAATTGCACTTTGCGTAGTTTTGAAACCTTGAAGCATGAAACCTTGAAGCATGAAACCAAAATTCTTTATAGCCTTTGATCTTGGTGCCACGAGCGGACGCTCCGTTTTAGGAGAACTGACGGAGGATGGAAAACTCACCATGAAGGAACTTACGCGTTTCCCGAACCAGATGATGCCGCTCGACGGTCATCTCCATTGGGACATACATTCGTTATTCGAGGAGCTGAAACGCGGACTGCGAGAGGTCTTGCGACTCGGCATCACTCCCACTTCAATCGGCATTGACACATGGGGCGTGGATTATGTATGTGTCGGTCCTGATGGCAATTTCATCGGGCTACCGTATGCCTACCGCGATGTTCAGACCATCGGTGCTGACGGACGTTTCTTCGAGAATGCAATGTCTGCGTCGGAGCTTTACAGCCGCACCGGCATACAGCATATGGGCTTCAACACGGTGTTCCAGCTCAATGAGCACCGGAACGACTTCAGTCATCTCAGCGCATCCAAGTTCGTATTCCTGCCTGATGCTCTTGCTTATATGCTGACCGGGAATATCGTCACTGAATATACAATAGCATCAACGGGTTCAATCGTGAATGCCGCAGCGCGACAGCTTGATGTGGAAGTACTCTCCGCCGTCGGAGCGGAATCATCCAAGTTCGGACCGATGGTAGACCCCGGTCATGTGATAGGCAATCTGAAACCTGAGATTGCTGAAGAAACCGGTTTGGGAACAATACCGGTCGTGGCAGTAGCCGGACACGACACCGCCTCGGCAGTCGCCGCAATCCCCGCTACAGACCGCAACTTCGCCTACCTCAGCAGCGGCACGTGGTCGCTGATGGGTATTGAGACGTATGCACCGGTCATTAACGAAACCACCGAAAAATACAACATCACCAATGAGGGAGGAGTGGAAGGCACCACACGGCTTCTAAAGAACATCACCGGCATGTGGATCGTGGAGCAGTGTCTCAGGCAGTGGAAGTCGGAAGGTACAGACTATACATATCCGCAGATGGTAGAATTGGCTGAGAATTCCAAGGCTGTCTGCATTATAGATCCCGATGACAGCTCCTTTACCGCTCCTGCAAACATGGTCGCCGCTATAGACGATTATTGTCGGGCAACAAACCAGTCTGTTCCTGCAACCCACGGAGAATACTTACGCTCGATTTTCGAGAGCCTTGCCCGGAAATACGCCAAGACCCTCGACATATTCCGCGGGCTGTCGGAATATCCGATAGAACGCCTGCATGTAATAGGGGGAGGCTCCCGCAACGCATTCCTCAACCAGCTGACAGCCGACGCCTGCGGCATACCTGTCATTGCCGGACCGGCGGAAGCCACTGCCCTCGGCAACATAATGATCCAGGCAATTGCATCCGGCGCTGTTAAGGATCTTGCGGAAATGCGCAGGATCATCGCCGGAAATATTGAGACTGTAACCTATTATCCAAAGAATCATAATACCAAAACCAAATAATCATGAAAGAAGAAACAATCCGCAAGGTGTACGAAATAGCAAAGGAACGCTATGCAGCTATCGGAGTTGACACCGACAAGGTTCTCGCACAGATGCAGGACTTCCACCTGAGCATGCACTGCTGGCAGGCAGACGATGTAACCGGTTTCGAGAAACGGGAAGGCGGTCTGACCGGAGGCATACAGGTCAACGGCAATTATCCCGGCAAAGCCCGCAACATCAAGGAGCTTCGCGATGACATCCTCTATGCCATGTCGCTAATTCCCGGCAAGCACCGTCTCAACCTCCATGAGATATACGGCGATTTCCAAGGAAAGTTCGTTGACCGTGACGAGGTAACACCCGAATATTTCGAGAGCTGGATTCAGTGGGGCAAAGAGAACGATATCAAGCTCGACTTCAATTCCACTTCCTTCTCTCACTCCAAGAGCGGTGACCTCAGTCTCTCAAATCCCGACAAAGCCATCCGCGATTTCTGGATTGAACACTCTAAGCGTTGCCGTGCCATTTCCCAAGCCATCGGCGAGGCACAGCAGGATCCCTGCATCATGAACACATGGGTGCACGACGGAAGCAAGGACATCACCGTTAACCGCTATATGTACCGCGAACTGCTCAAGGACTCCCTTGACCAGATTTTCGAACATCGCTACGACTGGATGAAGGACTGCGTGGAAAGCAAGGTCTTCGGCATCGGTCTGGAAAGCTACACCGTAGGCAGCAATGACTTCTACACCGCGTATGCCTCCAAACGCGACATGATGATAACCCTCGACACGGGTCATTTCCATCCCACGGAGAGCGTAGCCGATAAAGTTTCCGCAATGCTCCTGTTCGTGCCCGAGCTGATGCTTCATGTTTCGCGCCCCATCCGATGGGATTCAGACCATGTCACCATCATGGACGACCCGACGATGGATCTCTTCAGCGAGATAGTGCGTGCCGGAGCCCTGAACCGTGTGCACTACGGACTCGACTACTTCGACGGCACGCTCAACCGCATCGGTGCATACGTCATCGGCAGCCGTGCCGCCCAGAAATGTATGCTCCGCGCCCTGCTCGAACCGATTGAAACCCTGCGCAATTACGAACTTGCCGACAAGAAGTTCCAGCGTCTCGCCCTCCTCGAAGAGTGCAAGAATCTCCCGTGGAACGCTGTATACGACATGTTCTGCCTGAAGAACAACGTCCCCGTAGGCGAGACATTCATCTCCGAGGTTGAGAAATACGAGGCAGACGTAACCTCACGTAGATAGTTTTTTAGTTGAAAGTTAGGGTTTAAAGTTTAGATAATTGTTCTTCTTTGAGCATGGATTTACGATAAGCGCAAAGTTGCCGTGATAATTCCTCGATTATTGGACGGAGTTTGTCAACTTTCTCAGAAGTGGTCATTTCTAAATCGACAGCCAAAGTAAGTTGACACATTACTTCCATAAGTGAGCCATAAGCAATTTCGCAAAAATGAATTTTCTCTTTATTCGAAAAACGACCTGTGCCTTCTGCAATATTTGATGATACAGATATTACCGCACGCCGAATTTGGTCTGACAAACCATATTTTTCTTGATGAGGAAACAATGATGCGATTTTGTAGACTTCTTTCACAATGATTCGTGATTTTTGCCAGATGATCAATTTCTCAAAACTAAATTCCATATTGGTTTTTTGCAAATGTAATAAATTCAATTGAGTTTACAGTGCTATTATCTAAACTTTAAACTAAAACCATAAACCAAATGATAATAATCGGATTATTAATCATTGCCATCGGAAGCTTTTGTCAATCAAGTAGCTACGTGCCGATTAAACGCGTAAAAGACTGGAGCTGGGAGAGCTTCTGGCTCGTTCAGGGAGTTTTCGCATGGCTGGTGTTTCCGCTGTTGGGTGCGATGCTGGCTGTCCCATCGGGTCATACCCTTATGGAGGCATACAGTGCGAACCTTACTGACGCACTGCTCGCTATTCTTTTTGGAGTGTTGTGGGGTATCGGAGGCTTGACTTTTGGTCTGTCGATGCGCTATCTCGGCGTGGCACTCGGACAGTCGATATCGCTTGGCACATGTGCCGGTCTGGGAACTATACTGACTCCGTTGTTTTTGGGAAAACCGGGAGACCTCACAATGCCTGTGATTGTCGGCGTTATCGTGACGCTGACAGGGATCGCTATTATCGGTGTAGCCGGAAACCTGAGGGCAAAGACAGCCGGCGAGACTGTAAAGGACTTCAACTTCGGCAAAGGGATAACTGTTGCGTTGATAGCCGGCGTGATGAGCGCATGTTTCAGCATCGGTCTCGGATTCGGGTCATCGCTATGCTTCGAGGAGACACCCGAAATCTACCGCACCCTCCCTGCCACATTCCTCGTGACACTCGGAGGCTTCTTCACTAATGCCGTCTACTGCCTCTGGCAGAACGGAAAGAACAAGACATTCGGAGACTACGGGAAGACCTCGCTGTATCTGAACAACATCCTGTTTTGCGCTCTCGCCGGATTGCTGTGGTACAGCCAATTCTTCGGACTTGCTCTCGGCAAAGGCTTCCTTGTAAGCTCTGCGACACTACTGACATTCTCGTGGTGTATACTCATGTCTCTCAACGTAACATTCTCCAATGTCTGGGGTATAATACTGAAAGAGTGGCAGGGAACTACCTCCAAGACCAAAACTGTCCTTGTCGTAGGGCTTATAGTTTTAATCGTTTCATCATTCTTACCGCAAATAATATGACATCTATATTGGAAAACCGCCCGGCACTTGCTGCCGAGGTGGATAAAGTTGCCGAAACCGCCGGCTATCTATGGCAGAAAGGGTGGGCGGAGCGTAATGGCGGCAACATAACCGTCAACATCACGGAATACGTTGACGATGCGATGCGAGCCCTGCCGGCAATCAGCGAGCCGGTTGCCATAGGGCTGACACTGCCCAACCTCACAGGCTGCTGGTTCTTCTGCAAAGGAACACAGAAGCGTATGCGTGATCTTGCACGTCGTCCGATGGAGAACGGTTCCATTATCCGCATCGCTGACGATTGCGCTCACTATGAGATAGTAGCAGACAATCCTGTCAAACCCACATCCGAACTTCCGAGTCATCTTGCCGTACACAACTACCTTATCGGCAAAGGATCCAACTACAAGGCATCGCTTCACACGCATCCCATCGAACTGGTGGCGATGAGCCACACCCCGGAATTTCTCAAGAAAGATGTGCTGACCCGTCTACTCTGGTCTATGATTCCGGAAACAAAGGCATTCGCTCCTCGTGGTCTCGGCATTGTGCCCTACATGCTTCCAAGTTCCAATGAACTTGCCGAAGAAACCATCAGAACCATCGACGACAACTATGACGTGGTGATGTGGGAAAAGCATGGTGTTTTCGCCGTAGAAGAGGATATCATGTCGGCTTTCGATCAGGTTGACGTGCTCAACAAATCCGCCAACATCTACATGTGTGCCCGCTCGATGGGATTTATTCCCGACGGTATGTCGCAGGAACAGATGCAAGAAATCTCAACGGTATTCAATCTTCCCAAATAAAAAAGAAGCTGGATGAAACTTAAGTTTCATCCAGCTTTTATGTTTCTTAGTGTTAGTATCGGCGGCAGGTGACGATGGATTCTGAGGATTTCAGGATCAGTTGCTTGCCGTCGAGCTTTACTATATGAAAGACTACGGGATTGGAGTAGATTCCCCACGCTTGGAGCGCCTGGAGTTTTTCACCTTCAGTATTGTAGGGGAAGTCCATGGTCACGGTGGCAGCATCTTTGTCGTAATTGAGATTGCCGGCAATTAGCGGTCCTGCCGTTTCGTTTAGGGAAACATTTCTGAGATTGACAACATGAAGATTAATGTCAATATAGGTTCTCAGAGCCGGTATCTGTTCAACACCATCTTCAATGTGCTCTATTTTCATTATCTGCCATTGGGCATCAAGTTTTCCGTTTATCGGTGCTTTGCGACAGGAGGGGAGGGAGATGAGACTGACAATGCCGAAAAGCAATGCAATAAATATTTTGTTTTTCATCATTATTTCTTGTTTTTAGGACCGAAAAGCCAGCCTGTTTTACTTATCTTCAACATCACTCCGTAGCTGTTGCCAATCAATGAGCCGGCATCCATGCCGAATGCGAGGTCTGCCTGCCAGCCTTTTAACTTCTTGGGTTTGTAATTTACCTCGGCTAAGAGGTTGAAGCTTGTTTTGGGGTCGGGAAATGGAACGTCGTATGTTCCCCAGCTTTTCTGATACGAGGCGAGTATTCTGTAACCCAATTCGTCAAGAGGTTGCCCTTTAAAACCGAGATGATGTCCCCACATACGGTTTGAGAGGAATCTAAGGGTATGGTTGGCATTATAGATTGGTGATATGATGAGCGGATTTCCTATTCCCATGCCCCAATGCTGCCATCCATTATATATTGAATGATTGTAGTAGCTGTCGCGACCACTTACCTGTTCGTTGATTTCGGGAGTATGATCCCAATATACCGAGCCTGCCTGATCTTTGGTGTAAAGGAATTCATATACGGCTTCCGTCACCCATCTGTTTTTAGGAAATTTTGCTTCAACCCCCCACAAACCATCTTTCCAAGGATAATCAAAGAAGAGCATTGAATGGTCTTCATAGAAATGCTGATAATATGCCTTTACGCTCCAGTCGGCTTCTTTCCATGCAAGAGCGAAGTTCCAGCTTCCCAACATATTTCCTTCAACATTGGTCTGTTCTCCTTTGGGTGTGTCGTCGCCACCCTTCATCGGTACGAAAGCCTTAACAAAGTTTTTCCATCCGTGAGGCATTTTAATCACTTTCCCATCCTGGTAGGACTCTCCTCCAAACTGAGTTGCCATTTCAAGACCGAGTTCAAATTCAAGAGGGAATTTTTTTGCATTACCGCCACGGAAGAATATAGCTTTGGAATGATAGAGTGTGTTCAGAGTATAACGCGATTTGCGATTGACCCAGCTCTCAATCCAGCGGTTGTCGGTGAATTTGCCATAAGCTATATATCCTTTTACGGCAAACCAGCCTTTGGTTCCCCAGAAATCGGCATAATCGAATATTCCCACTCTCACCTGAGGAATCGGGCGCGCGTTGCCCGAATATGTGAGATTTCCTGTGGCGAGATCAGAATTGGATATAAAGCCGGGCATTTCTTTGCTACCCGCCATGATGTTGAGACATCTGTATTTTGCTTCGGCATATAGTTGCTGCACAACAAACACCGATGTAAATCTTGCTGCTACTGCAAGATCCACTCCGGCTCCCCACGTGAAGCGTTTTGTTGTGTCCATATCGTGGAAGGCTCCGAGACGAAGATAGGCATTGTTTCTCTCTCTGGATGACAACCCGTATTTATTATTCATCAACCAGAATGGTGTGTTTTTACCGCCAGCCACGTTAATGCCGATTTCTCCGCGGTATCGGATTGAGTCGTTCCATTCAGCTTTTGCCGCGTTAGGCAAGAAAGTGATTATGGCAACAACAATAAGCAAAAGCTTTCTCATAATGTGTAATGTTGAATGTTTAATGTTCAATGCTGCTATTTAATGTTAAATGTTAAATGTTTAATGATATGAGAGTCAAGGTTAATTGCACATTACTCATTTAACATTAAACATTGAAATAAACATTTCACATTACTCATTTAACATTAAACATTATTAAAAAGTTGAGACCGGCAATCGAAATTGACTGCCGGTCTCGGGGATAGGATGGATTTGGGGATGTAGTCCATAGCAGAGTCGAACTGCTCTTTAGAGAATGAAAATCTCTCGTCCTAACCGATAGACGAATGG
>DAWBVG010000001.1:0-2771 GCA_052279865.1 Muribaculaceae bacterium | reverse complement strand
TATCTATGTCCCCGAATAAAAACAGTTTAAATTTATCTCCGTAATAAATTTAAACTTTAAGTTCTCTTTCCACAAAAAAGTTAAAAAGCCAACGACGTGCCGGATCAATCAGCATGGCTACAGCATACACACATACGGTTATTATAACGGCAGCTGCGGTAAAGGCGGGTAGCGAAAGCTCCCGCCACGCCGCGGCTATCTCGGGGCGCATGAAATTGCCCCATATTTCGGGAGCTTTATGAATCAGATAAACAGCGAATGCTGAGCGGGCGATATAGTTAATCCACAGCGAATGAAATCTGAATGACAAGAAAAGAATAAAGAAACTCACCGATGCCAATATCACCATTGGCGAATTATAAGCAAATGCCTTAACCGGCTCCAAATACAAAGACGACAAAAACACCATCCCTGCAGCTGCCACATATCCCCCGCTTCCCCATATTTTCAAATGTGTTCGTCTATCAATACCGTGCCGAGGCATAAGCCGAGAATCATCCTCTCCGGTAATCTCTTTCCCTCTTTCCCAGATAATCTTCTTTATAAATCTCCCGATCAGATACATAAGTATCAGCTGCATCACTGTATACCCGGTAGGATTGAATGAACCTCCCCACCACCATCCGCTCCAGATATTGAAAAGCAGGAATATTCCAAGAATACATGCAAACTCCCGTCTGGAAAGCTTATCAACCCCGGCATTCAACAGCGGGCTCAACAGCATCAGACAGAAATAAGCAGGCACATACCAGAGATCGGTATGCGATAACACAAGCCAACTCTCTCCCCATTCTTTCCAAGAGAATTCAATTCCAAGTAATCCCGGAGCCAAGGAGGCAATCAGCACTGAATAAAACACACATTGAAACAGGAATGACAATACACCCTTGAGTCGAAGCTTTATTCCGAAATATCCTGAAATCAGTGTAAAGCAATTCACTCCGATAATTGTAATGGATTCCACTACTAAGCGCCACACATCTCTCGATGTCAATGCCTGCAAATCGCCTTTGGGCGAAGGTAGTCCAAGAGAGGCACCGTCGATATGTACCAACACGACCATCATCATGCTGACAATACGCAACGCCTCCAAATTCGATTCCCGCTCTTTCAGCATATGTCCGGTCGGTCTGTCCGAATCAAGGATATCAAAGCTGGTAATGCCTCCTCTGCAGGGATATTTTTTTGTATCAACTCTTTTCCGCGGTATATGCTAACCCTTCCCGGACCGGCTCCCACATAACCGTAATCAGCGTCAGCCATCTCTCCCGGACCGTTGACAATACATCCCATCACACCGATCTTGAGACCCTTCATCTCTTTGGTCGCCTCTTTTACATCCTGAAGGGTTTTCTGAAGATCAAAAAGAGTTCGTCCGCAGCTCGGGCAGGCTATATATTCCGTCTTGCTCATTCGCAAGCGTGCTGCCTGCAATATACCCAATTCAAGATCGGCAAGTGTCTTTTCATCGAAATTATCATCCACCACCTCGATGCCGCTTGCATAACCGTTAAGCAACAGATAGCCGAAATCAGCGCCTGCCTTTACACGCAAAGCATCAAGATCAGTATCCTTATATTCAAGGCTTACGACAACCGGATTGTCATATCCGGCAGCAACGAACCTGTCGATATACGACATTATCTCCGCCGGAGCATTCACATGTCGCGATTTAATCACCAGAGGTCCGGCAAATTCGGGATTCTTCACCGGCATGGAAGCATCCGCAAGAAAGAATATCTCATTAGGCTTGTCAGCATGCATCGCCACCGGTTTATCCTCAAAGCCACGCAGCTTTCGGAGATGACTGCGTGAGAGTCCGGGCAGAACCTTTGCCGGCTCTTCGATCAGTGCATGATTGGCTCTTGCAGCTATATAATCGCGAAGCAAAGCTGCCACTGGCACCTCATTTTCCGGAGGTTCGCTAAGTGACACACGGATAGTGTCACCGATACCCTCCGCCATCAAAGCTCCTATCCCGACTGCACTCTTGATGCGGCCATCTTCTGCATCACCGGCTTCCGTGACCCCGAGATGCAAGGGGAAAGTCATCCCCTTCTCATCCATTCGCTCAACCAATAGTTTCACGGTTTCAACCATAACGGATGTATTGGATGCCTTGATCGAAATGACCACATCATTGAAATTCTCTCGTCTGCACACCTCGAGAAATTCCATTACTGATTCAACCATTCCGGCTGGAGTGTCGCCATACCGACTCATTATCCTGTCGGATAGGGAACCATGATTCACCCCAAGACGCACAGCCACACCCTTCTCTTTGCAGAGATTCAGGAATGGCACCAAAGTTTCCTCAATCTTACCGATTTCGGCAGCATACTCCTCATCAGTAAATTCAAGTTTACGGAAAGTACGCGCTGCATCAACAAAATTGCCGGGGTTGATCCTTACTTTGTCTGCTGTAGTGGCAGCCTCGAATGCCGCTTTAGGATTGAAATGCACATCAGCGGAAACCGGCACATTGCACCCGAGTTCCCTCATTCGGCTACGTATTTTTCCCAAAGCTGCGGCTTCGCGCACTCCCTGGGTAGTGTATCTGACAAGTTCTCCACCGGCATCAGCAATCCTTACACCCTGCAGCGCACTGTTCTCGATATCATTTGTATCGGTATTTGCCATTGACTGGATGCGCACGGGATTCTCTCCTCCGATTCCAAGGTCGCCGACCTTTACCTCATGTGTTTTGCGTCTTTTATAATTGTATTGCATTGTATCTATCTAATCATTTAAGTTTCGCAAGCTTCAACTTA